>SPDA01000044.1 GCA_004525155.1 Spirochaetales bacterium | reverse complement strand
TTCGGTACTCAGACGGTAATCATTTCCCCCGGCCACCTTGTGACAATCCACACAACCATTGGGATGCTCATCTTTAACCGTAATACCGGAAAGCTTGAGCTGTCCCTGCTGAGCCCAGGCAACAGATGAAACAGCGATAAACATGCACACGATCACCAGTATCGTCAATAAACCAGGTCTTATTCTCTTCATTTTGCATTTTCCTCTCTTTAATTGTTATTTTGTACAGTTAAACTAACCATTACCCTGTTTTATTATATTTTTATTCGTATTAAATGCAAATTGTTGTTTACAATGCACCCAATTAGTGGTACATATTACATTGTTAGAGTATTTTTGTAAAGTATGAAAATTGACAAAAAAGAGCTTAATTATTTTTGCTGAATACTTTCTGTTCGCAGAAATTCAGAGATATTCAGAAAAAAAAAGAAAGGAAGTGAGTGTATGTTTTGGAAAGAACCAGCAGGGCTTAAAAGCCTCAATGTCAGCGCAAAAGTTGGCATTACTCTATTTCTCATTATTGCGGGTATCGGCTATCTGTTAGGATTTGCCAATATTTTACTTACCTATAGCCCCGTGGTTCAGAAACCGGGCATGTCCATGGAGGATATCCGTATATCCTTTTACGGCGCCAGAGGAACCACCGTTCTGGAAGCTTCGATAGACGGCACTATGAAAGAGTATTTCCAGAGTGAAAACGAATACCAGGAACTGAAACTCTGGCTGACAAACGGCGCTTCTGAGGCTGATTTCGCCTCTGTGCAGCCGGTTTTCGAATCTTCCTGCGTTATGTGCCACTCTTCGGAATCAGAAGTGGCGGGAGTTGTAACGGAATCCTATCAAAGTGTTGAACCCCTCCTAGCCCAGGACACGGGAAAATCGATTTCGAGGCTCGTAGCTTTAAGCCATACTCATGTTTTGGCAACGCTTCCCATCATTTTTCTCCTGGCTCTTGTATTTTCGTTTACTCTGTATAACGAGAAACTCAAAGCTGTTGTTATCGGTTTTTCGTTCCTGGCAATCCTTTTCGACATCGGTTCCTGGTGGCTGGCAAAAGCCGCAGCCGGCGCGGCCCCCCTGGTTATTCTGGGCGGCGTGAGCCTGGCGGTTTCCTTCGGCGCTTATGTCGTGCTTTCGCTGATCGATCTGCTGTTCAAGAAAAAGAAAGCATAATCTTAACGTAGCATTGAATTGACAAGGCGGGGATCTCCATTCCGGAGCTCCCCGCCCTTTGTTTCATTTTAAAATGCAGCGTGTATTCATTTGCAGTACTGACTGGTCAGTTTTATAAAGGAATTCATAGTGATGTTGATGTACTTCGGCCTGATTGTTTCTTTGTTCTATCTTGGTGTCGCTCTTTTTCACATATTATTCGTAATAAAAGGCATAATTCAGTTCTACAAGGCCGCGTTCATCCTGAATTTGAGCGCAATCATCATCCATACCGTTCTATTTCTTATACGGTGGTTCCTTGAGAAAAAAGTCCCTCTTACTTCCGTTTTTCACGCTTTTTCCTTCCTCGCTCTTATTCTGGCGATCCTCTATCTTATCATCGACAGGCGGGTAAAAAAGAAAGTATTGGGCTCCTTTGCATTTATCCTGATTTTCGTTTTCCAGCTCATCTCTTCTTTCGGTTCGAGGATAAACACTTTCGAATCGGATATTCTGCGTTTACCCGTATTCGGCGTGCATACCATTACTTCCATAGCAGGATACGGTTTTTTTATATATTCCATGATACTGGGGATTCTTTATCTTTATCTTTTCTACGAACTGAAACAGAAAAGATTCAACCGCCTCTTTGACCGGCTGCCCTCGCTGGAAACCCTGGACAAGACAAACGGATTCTGCGTCATTATCGGCCTGGGCCTGCTCAGCATCGGGATTGCCACGGGAAGCGTCATGGCCCTTAAGATTTGGAAAGTCTTTCCCCTGCTGGATCCTAAAATATTTCTTTCCGTAGTGCTCTGGTTCATATGCCTTGTTCACATAATATTCCGCTACGTTCTCCGCTGGAAGGGAAAAAGCATGAGTCTCTTTTCAATTATAAGTTTTGTGCTCATCCTCATCATTTTTATGGTGGAAACCTTTACCCTGCAGACCCTGCACAGGTTTTAGCGTATGGAAATGTACCCGGTATTTTTAAAACTGGAACAAAAATTCTGCCTTGTTGCCGGCGGCGGGAAGGTGGCGGAACGCAAAGTTAAAAATCTTCTTCGCGCCGGAGCACGGGTTACAGTTGTCGCTCCGGAATGTACTCCTGAAATCGAGAAAATGGCCGGCGATAATGTAATAAACCTTTCTAAAAGGGCTTTTACGCCGACGGACGCGGAGGGCGCTTTTCTCGTAATAGCGGCAACGGACAGGGAAGAGGTAAACCGGGAGATTTATGAAGCCGCGGAAAAAACCGGCATTTTGATCAATACCGTCGATGTTCCGGACAAATGCTCCTTTTTTGTGCCCGCTTCCGTGAACCGCGGCCGTTTGACAGTGGCCATATCGACCTCCGGGACTGCGCCGTATTTCGCCCGGGCCCTGCGGGAACATTTTGAGACACTGCTATACCCGGAATTGGGAAAAGATCTGGAAAAGATTGAGGAATTGAGGAAAAAAATCCTCGAATCTTCGCCCTCCGAGGAAGAAAAATCAAAATTATTCAAAAAACTGCTGGATCCTGAAATTCAGGCAATACTGGGGAGGGTTTCAAAGCGATGATCGGTGTTATAGGTATCAATCATACTACCGCTCCTGTGGAAATACGCGAACTTTTTGCGTTTGACGAGCAGGAAATTCTCCGGTTTGCCGGTTTACTGCGTTCTCTTTACCCATCCCTTGAGATAGTAGTGCTGTCCACCTGTAACAGGACGGAAATCTACTATAAGGTGCCGGTAGACTGTGTCCCGAAAGCCCGGAATGACCTTCTGAACATTCTGCTGGAACAGAAAAACGCAGGGGAAGACGTTGTCCGGCATTTTTACACCCGGGCAGGCAGGGATGCGGTTATACACCTTTTTCAGGTAGCTGCAGGCACGCTTTCCCTGGTCCTTGGAGAAAACCAGATACTCGGCCAGGTGAAGCAGGCCTACCGGATAAGCTCCGAAAACTGTCTGACAGGCCTGGTATTGAACCGGCTCTTTCACAAAGCCTTTGAAGTCGGCAAAAAAGTACGGAACGAGACGGAAATAAACGAGGGAGCCTCCTCCGTCGGGTACGCAGCCGTGGAACTGTGCGAAAAAATATTTGAAGACATTTCGGCCCACTCAGTGCTCCTGATAGGCGCCGGGGAGACCGGGGAACTGGTGCTCAAAGGTCTCATGGACCGGGGATGCACCGATGTAAAGATAATCAACCGGACTTTTGAAAGGGCCCGGGACCTCGCGCAGGTCCATAAAGCTGTACACCTTCCCTGGGAACAGCTCGAGGAGCAGCTGATTCATTCCGATATCGTCGTGTCCTCCACTGCCGCGCCTTCAGTGATTATAAGCAAAAGCATGATGGAAGACGCGATGAAGCTCAGAAAAAAGAAAACCATTTTTCTGATTGACCTTGCCGTTCCCCGGGACATTGATGAAAGCCTGAAAGATTTTGAAAATGTTTTTCTCTATGACATCGACGATCTGGACCAGGTCGTTGTCCACAACCGGGACAACAGAAAAAAAGAAGTTGAAAAAGCGGAAGGGCTGATCCTTTCCGCAGCGGCCCAGTTCGACGAATGGCTTAAAACGCTAAACCTGCGGCCGACTATCGAGCTGCTGAAATCCAAATTCGAAGAGGTCAACCGCATCGAACTTGAAAAACTCAAGAACCGCCTTGGGGCCGCAGAATTTAAAAAGATCGAAGAGTATGGACGGTTCCTTCAGGGCAAATACTTCGGGATGGTCATCAAGAACCTTAAGACCCATTCACATAACGGCGACCGGCTGGAATTTATAAACCTGGTCAATGAACTGTTCGAACTTCAGGAGGAAGGCCGGCAATGAAACAAAAACTCGTTATAGGAACCCGCGGAAGCAGGCTGGCCCTTGTCCAGGCAGACATGGTTAAAACCGGGCTTCTGCAGTCGATAGAAGACCTCGAAGTTGAAACGCGGATATACAAAACAAAAGGCGATAAAATACTCGATTCGCCTTTATCCGCGATAGGCGATAAAGGTCTTTTTATCCGGGAACTTGAGGACGCGCTTTTATCCGGGGAGATCGATCTGGCGGTGCACAGCATGAAAGACATGCCTACCGAGCTTCCGGGCGGCCTTATAATCGGCGCAGTTTTACCCCGGGGGGAATCACGGGACGCTTTTGTAAGCAGAGACGGCCGGAAGCTCGATGAGTTCGGTCAAAACGACGTCATTGCCACCTCCAGCCTGCGCAGGAAAGCCCAGATCCTTTCTCTGGGCCGGGGTATAAGCATAATCGATATCCGCGGCAACGTGGATACAAGGCTCGGCAAACTCGACAGCGGTTACTGCAGCGGTCTGGTTCTGGCAGGCGCCGGCCTTCTCCGTTCCGGCTTTGAACACAGGATAACCGAACTGCTGGATGACTCGCGATTCCCGCCGGCCGTCTGCCAGGGGATTATCTGCCTGGAAACCAGGGCCGGATACAACCATACACTCGGCCTGCTTCAAAACATAAATGATCCGCAGACCCTGCTTTCCGCCGGCGCTGAAAGGGCGTTTTTACATTTCCTTGAAGGGGGATGCCAGGTCCCAATAGGCTGCAGAACGCGGCTCGAAAATGGATTTTTTATTATGGACGGCGCCATCTGGAATCTCGAAGGCACCCAGTCAATCCGGAAAACAATCTCTGTCAAAGCGGAAACCGCAGGCGAGGCGGAAGCGGCGGCAGAAAAACTCGCATCGGAAATCCTGGCTGAAGGGGGCGGGGAGATCCTCCATGGTATCAGATAATTTGCCGTATAAAAATGAAGAAAAACTGGAGCGGATTCTCGAATCAGCGGGCAGTCTCTTCGCTGACAAAGATTTTCAGAATGTCCTGATGGATGAAATTGCCTTCGCAGCCAAGGTCGGTAAGGGTACCCTTTATAATTATTTCAATTCCAAGGAAGATCTGTATTTCTCCATTATACGAAGCAGGCTGGAACGTCTCCTTTCCCTCCTGGAAAAAGCCTACGATTCGCGGAATGACACTTTGAAAAACCTGCGCAGTTTTGTGATTCATCTGCATAAATTCATGTCGAAACACCCTCATTTTTACCTGATCCTGAAAAGGGAGGAACATACCTTCGACCGGAACGGAAAAGAAGCCATCCAGCGGCTTCAGGAGCGGATTTACACGCTTATGGGAAACATCGTTGGACAGGGTGTGCGGGAGGGAGTGTTTCGAAAAGAAATGGACAACCAGCTGGCAACCTGGCTTATCCTCGGCATGGTGGACAGCCTGCGAAAAAACCGGGAAACAATTTATGAAAAGGAAGAAGCTATCGACGTACTTCTGGAAATAATTATACGCGGCGTCGGCGAGACAGGCATAAATATAAGGACCGAATACGCGGAGTATCGTCATAAAATACAAAATCAACAATAGGGAGACGTATAATATGGGCAAAGTTTGGCTCGTCGGAGCGGGTCCGGGTGATGAATCACTTATAACACTTAAGGCGCTGGAATGTTTAAAGGCCGCCGAAGTTGTAGTGTACGATTATCTGGCAAATCCAGCCTTATTGTCCCACTGCCCCGATTCCTGTGAAAAAATCTATGCCGGCAAAATGGCGTCGAAGCATACCATGTCCCAGGAAGACATCAATGCCCTCCTCGTGGAAAAGGCAAAAGACGGCAAAGCTGTCGTACGTCTCAAGGGGGGAGACCCCTGTGTATTCGGCCGCGGCGGAGAAGAAGCCCTGGCATGCGCCGAGGCGGGTATCCCCTTCGAGTTCGTTCCCGGCATAACCGCCGGTATAGCAGCCGCCGTATACGCGGGCATTCCGGTTACCCACCGGGGTCTGGCAACTTCCGTCGCCTTCATAACGGGACATGAAATGCCGGGTAAGGAAGAAAGCGACATCCAGTGGGACAAAATCAGCACAGGCGTGGACACCCTTGTATTTTATATGGGGGTCAAAAACCTCCCATTAATCGTGCAGAATCTGAAGAAATACGGCCGTTCCGGTTCCACGCCGGCCGCGGTAATACGCCTTGGAACCCTCAACTCCCAGGCAACTGCGGAAGGCACCCTGGATACCATAGAAGACGAAGTCCGGCGCCTGGGTATTACCCCCCCTTCGATAATCGTAGTGGGACAGGTTGTTTCCCTCCGCCCCAGGCTTACGTGGTTCGAAAACAGACCGCTGTTCGGCAAAACCGTGCTCGTTACCCGAAGCAGGACCCAGGCTTCGGACCTCGCCAGGGGATTGAAGGACCTGGGCGCCTGGGTGAGGGAGTTTCCCACCATCGAGATTGCGCCGGTTCCTGATCTTACAAAACTGGACTCCGCCTTGAATGAAGCCGAATCATATTCGTGGATAGTATTTACATCGGTCAACGGGGTCGAGATTTTCTTCGACCGGCTTTACATAAATAAAAAAGACGCCCGGAGTCTACAAGGATGCTCCATCGCCGCCATAGGAAGCGCGACTGCGGAAAAACTCCGTCAGTACGGAATTACGGCGGACCTGGTGCCGGAAAAATTCACCTCCGAAGGAACGGTGGAAGCTTTTAGGAAAAGAAAGACCGATTTTACCGGAGAAAGGGTACTTCTGCCCGGATCGGCCATAGCCAGGGATTATATCCGGGAAAACCTGTCCGGAATGGGCGCGGAGGTGCTGGCTGTGCCGGTGTACGATACCCTCCTGCCTGCTTACACTGAAGAGGATATCAGGGAAATACTGACCATGACCCCGGACCTTGTCACCTTTTCAAGTTCATCCACCGTATCGAATTTCGTGGACATCCTGCGCTCAAAAGGGCTGGAAGACAGGCTTCCGGACATAAAGGCAGCCTCCATAGGACCCGTGACCACGAAAACAGCGGAGGACTTAGGTATTCAGGTGATACTGGAAGCCGAAGAACACACCATTCCAGGTCTGATAGACGCCATAAAAAATTATTTCATATCCGGAGAAAAAACATGATAGGTATTTCAAAATTATACTGCGGAGCCGTCGAGGCTTCGGATCCCCTGCGTTACGGCCGGCAATCGAAAAATCTTCCTTCCCACCTGCTTCAATTCGCGAAGGACAAAAAACCGGTGGTGGTATGGAACGTGGGCAGGCGGTGCAACCTCAAGTGCGTACACTGTTATTCCCAATCCGCGGACACCGAATATAACGGGGAACTTACCACGGAGGAAGGCAGAACGCTTTTATCGGATCTTGCCGCCTTCGGTGTACCGGTCATTCTCTTCTCCGGCGGGGAGCCCCTCATGCGGCCGGACATCCTGGAACTGATAGCCCATGCCAGGGGTCTCGGCTTACGGGCTGTACTTTCGACGAACGGCACCCTTATCGACAAATCCATGGCGCAGGAACTGAAGCGCCTCGACCTCTCCTACGTCGGGGTGAGCCTGGACGGCCTTAAGGCGATTCATGACAGTTTCCGCAGAGTCCCGGGCGCCTTTGAAGGCGCCATCGAGGGTTTACGCAACTGCAGGGAAGCGGGAATAAAAGTGGGCCTGCGGTTTACCATCAACAAGAGGAATAAGGAAGATATTCCCGGCATCTTTAACCTTCTGAAAACGGAAGACATTCCCAGGGTGTGTTTTTACCACCTCGTATACTCAGGCAGGGGAAGCGCGCTTATCAAGGAGGATC
Source organism: Spirochaetales bacterium (assembly GCA_004525155.1). GTDB lineage: Bacteria > Spirochaetota > Spirochaetia > SPDA01 > SPDA01 > SPDA01. The sequence continues at coordinate 1,854 of SPDA01000044.1, read as the reverse complement.
TGGACCACCGGGAATCAAGGGAAACAGTTTCCCTGTTAATGGAAGAAACAAGAAAACTCTTTGAGGCGGGCATGCCGAAAGAAGTGCTCACTGTGGACAATCATGCCGACGGTGTTCTGCTCTACCTGCGGCTTAAGGAAGAAAACCCTGAAAGGGCGGAAGAGGTCATGTCGCTTCTCCGTATGAACGGCGGGAATTCCTCCGGCCACGGCATCGGCTGCGTGAGCTGGGACGGCGCAGTACACGCGGACCAGTTCCTCCGGCACGTAACCTTCGGGAACGTGCGCGAACGGCCTTTCTCCGCGATTTGGACGGACCTATCGAATCCCGTCATGATGAAAATGAAAAATAAAAAGGACCACGTGAAAGGGAGATGCGCCAGGTGCGGCTTCCTGTCCGTCTGCGGCGGAAACTTCCGGGCAAGGGCGGAAGCGGTGAGCGGGGACCTATGGGAGGCGGATCCCGCCTGCTATCTAACAGACGAAGAAATCGGAATCGCATAAAGGAGCACAGATATGGGTTTTCCCCTTACGCGGCTGCGCCGCTTAAGAAAAAATGAACAATTGAGGAGACTCGTCCGGGAGACCTCCCTCTCAGTAAACGATCTGGTCATGCCTCTTTTTACCTGCCCCGGCACCGGTATAAAAGATGAAATAGCCTCCATGCCCGGAAATTACTGCATGTCTGCCGATATGCTGGCAGAGGAATGCCGGAAAATTGAGGCCCTGGGTATTCCCGCCGTACTCCTGTTCGGCATACCCGAACACAAGGACGACACCGGTTCCGATTCGTATTCAGCTAAAGGAGTAATCCAGACGGCCCTTAAGGCGGTCAAAAAAGCGGCCCCCGGCCTGCTCGCCGTAACCGATGTATGCTTCTGCGAATACACCAGCCACGGCCACTGCGGCGTATTTAAAAACGGAACGGTGGACAATGACGAAACCCTTCTCCTGCTGCAGAAACAGGCCCTGTCCCACGCCGAGGCCGGAGCCGATATGATAGCCCCTTCGGACATGATGGACGGACGCGTCAAGGCCATCCGCCAGGCCCTCGACAAGGGCGGCTTCGGGGACATACCGATAATGTCCTACGCGGCGAAATACGCTTCCGCTTTTTACGGGCCTTTCAGGGACGCGGTCAATTCGGCCCCTGCCTCCGGGGACAGAAAGGGTTACCAGATGGATCCGGCAAATTCCGACGAAGCCTTGCGGGAAGTGATGCTCGATATCGAGGAAGGGGCGGACATCGTCATGGTAAAACCGGCCCTCTCTTACCTGGACATCATCTACCGGGTAAAGCATGAGTTCGGCGTGCCTGTGGCGGCATACAATGTAAGCGGCGAGTTTTCCTGCATCGTGGCGGCTGCGCAGCGCGGTTTTATCGATGAGGGCAGGGTCATGCGGGAAACCCTCGTTTCCATGAAAAGGGCCGGGGCTGATATTATCATTACCTATTTTGCCAAAAAATTCGCGGAAGAAGGCGGAACAGTATGAGACCCTCCGACAGTACATCAGCAGGACCGATTCCCCGGCTCATCGCCTGGGAGGTGACCAGGCAGTGTCCCCTGCGCTGCAGGCACTGCAGGGCTTCCGCCACCGGAGAAAAAAGCATCAGCGAACTTTCAACGGCAGAATGCTTCAAACTGCTCGATAATGTGGCCTCCTTCGCAAAACCGATTATCATCCTTACCGGCGGAGAGCCCATGACCAGGGACGATATTTACGATATAGCTGCCTACGGAACTCAGCTGGGCTTACGGATGGTCATGGCGCCCTGCGGTCTGTACATACCCGCCGAAACAGTAAAAAAAATTCAAGCCTCCGGCATCCGCCGCATAAGCCTGAGCATCGACGG
>SPDA01000337.1 GCA_004525155.1 Spirochaetales bacterium | reverse complement strand
TTGGGGATTGGCGCCGGCATTCTCTCTTATGTGCTTCTCGGCAGGCGGTATCTCAAATCCGAACCGGCCCTCAAGAAACGGGTACAGCTCCGTACAAAGGTTGACGGTATAGAATTCAAATCCAACGAATTCGTAAAAGCCGTGGAGGAAGCGCTTCAGGAAAATGAAAACGCGACGAAGGAACAGATCCTCGAAACCCTGCTCAACCCCATTAAAAATCCCCTCGACGAAGAGGACCAGCAGGATGCCCAGAACATGACGGATTATCTGCAGCAGCGTTTTTCCGGCAGGGACCTGAAGCGCCAGGAACGTATTCTTGCGAAGTACCTGAAAAACGGCTTCGCGCTTACGGGACCGGACGGGGAAGCGGGCGCATCCGCTGCGGGAAATACGGCAGTCTCCCTGCCCGTTTTTTCAAAGATGGATTTTTCACTTTTCGCCTTATACGCGCGCATCAAAAAGAACGCGGAAATAACGGGAAAGAAATAGAAACTACTGAACCTGCAGAATCTGTTCCATCTGCTGTTCAAGGCTCAGGGCATTCTGAGCGGTTTTTAACAGCTGTGCGGCGGGCTGGAATTCCGGATCGATCTTCAACAGTTCTTCCCACTTGGCTATGGCATCCTTTATGTTTCCGCCGGCGTAGGCTTCGAGTCCCGCTGTGTAGAGCTCGTCGATTTTTGCCTGCAGCGCAGCCCTTCCCCTGTCCCCGATTTTCAGCTTGGCTTCCACACTGAACCTGTCCAGGGCGCCGACCTGGGTTGCCATATCGAGGGTGTAGTTGAGTACGAAGGTGATCTTGTTCAAGTCTATGGTGGAACCAATGGACAGCCTCGGTGTGGCGCCCTTGAAACGGAAACCGGCATGGATCGAGAAAAAATCGGTGAACGCGATGTCGGTTCCCCCGGCAAAGCTCCACTGCTCCGCAGGATAATCAGCATAAAAACTTATGGGCAGGTTGAAATCCAGGGCGATGGTGATCGGCCGGATGGGAGAGTAGGCGACACCTGCCGTTATCTGTGTTGGCAGCGGTTCCATGGCGCTCGGTCCGTATTCCGGAAGGAGAAGCGGCGGCCCAAGGTTTTTAAGCACCAGTCCGACGGAGAAATTTTTGGAACGGGACGCGTAAAACTTCGCGAAATTGAGGCGGGTAAGAAGGCCGATATCCAGCATGGCCATCGCCGAGGACTGGTCCGGATAAATTGCCTCCGGCAGGTGCCGGTAAGCGACCTTTACGTTGGAACCAAGGGCAACACCGTAGAAATAGTAGCTTGAGAAAAAGTTGTAGGACACATTCACCGTGGCTACTGTTTCCGAGTAATACCCCTTCGATACTCTCTCTCCCCAGTCGTTGTACTCCGTGAAAGGCACATAGAGGAATTTCCCGCCCAGGCCTATGCCGAGGTCGTTAAACCGCATGGTGTAAATAACGCCTTCCATATTGGAATCCGCTATCCAGTTGTTGTGGGTAAAAGAGAGTTCCGTATATTCCAGCAGGGAACTGGCGGAGGGGTTGGCTTCCAGGAAACTCGAGTCGTCCGCAACAGCAGTAAAAGCCGTCCCCATGCCCTCGTACTTGCCGCCCATGGGGATAAGCAGGGTTGGAAAACTGGTGAGCCCAGCGTTGGGGTCGAGATTGGGAAATGCCTCTGCCATGGAGCCGTAAATGTAGGAAAAGTCCGCTCCGAACCCTGCAGCTGCATGCAGGAAGAGAAAAAGGATGAGCAAAAAAACGGTTTTCCGCATACCTCTGTAAAGTATACTACGCACAAGGTTAATAATCTACCATTGTTGACGGCACTCACGGTAACCTGAGCCGGAAAGGTGCCGTAAATGGCTGCGAAACCAGGAAAAAAAGGCCGGCTTTTCGCTGAAAATGTGTGAAGAATTCCTTGACTTCCGATTGACTCAAATCTGAAAAACGCTATATAAGTGACTGTCTAATTTTATATTCCATCGAAAGGATCGGAGATTTTTGTATGAATCAGAACACCCGTACAGCCGCTTCTCTCCTGCTTTTCTCCCGTGTCTTGTTGTTCCTGGTATTTCAGTCGCTGATTGCACTCATCTTCCTGCTTATTGGAAATAATAGACCCTGGTACGCCTCGGAAGGGTGGTGGATGTCAAGCGTGACCCTCACAAATGTGGTCATGTTTGCGCTGATTGTAAGTCTCCTGCGGAAGGAGGGAAAGAAATATTTTGAAGTTTTCCGTTTCACCCGCGAAGGCTGGTGGAAGGACCTGCTGATTGCTCTCGGCATTTTCGCTGTTGCCGCACCGGTTTCGACCTTTCCGAATTTATGGCTTGCAAAACTTCTTTTCGGCGCCAGTGATGCAACAGTGCCGATGTTGTTCCGGGCTCTTCCGGTCTGGGGACTTATATTGAGTATTCTTTTTCCCCTTACCCAGGTTTTTGTTGAACTGCCCCTGTATTTCGGTTATATCATGCCCCGTCTTACAAAACCCTCCGGTAAAGGCTGGCCCGCCTGGGTCGTTGCGTCTTTCTTCCTCGGCTTCCAGCATGTGGCGGTACCCTTTATTCCGGACGTCAGGTTCATGGCCTCATCGACATGATGGTCGTGGTTATGCTGTTTACCAGTCAACCCTGAACGGCTCAAAATACTGAATAACGGCATCATAGATTCAATATAATATTTATTTTCCTTGACAAATTTAACCTTATGCTTCTAAAATCTTTATATCTATAAGCAGATGCTTATAACATTGGGAAAAATGAATTCAGGAAGAAGGTACGGCACCGTTTGATTGGTTTGATACATGAATTCACGGAAAACCGGACAGGTGCGAAACCGCTGCTGTCCGTCCCGGTTTTATTTTTTTTTCTTGCCCTCATAACAGCCTGTTCCCTCCCGGGAAACCAGGGAGCTGCAAATTCTCCGGCGGCTGGAGACTTAACAGACCTGGAAGACACTCCTGCCGCCTCTCCTCCTTTTGAAACAGTTGCCGCCCCGATATTTACGCCGGATGCCGGCTATTATACCAGTGCCCAGACGATAAGCGTTTCCAGCGCCACGGAAGGGGCCAGGATCTATGTCACGACGGACGGATCGGAGCCCACTGCCGCGTCTCCGGCATATACCGGACCCATAACCCTTGCCGGATCCGCGACGCTCAAGGCAATAGCGGTAAAAGATGGCATGACCGGCAGCGGCGTGACTGAGGCAACCTATGCGATGGACGAAGACAGCCCCGTTGTCAGCATTACCGGTGTCGCGGAAGGCGCGGTTGTCATCGGCGATTGCTCACTATCAGCGGAGGCCTCGGATACCGGGGAATTTGACAGGCTCACCCTCTATATCAACGGGGTCAAGGTCGATGAAACCGCCTCGCCCTCCGTAACCTGTTCCTGGGACACCACATTGGTCGAGAACGGAAGTTATACCATAAAAGCCGAAGCCCGGGACCGGATAGGGAATACCGCCGTAGATACGGTGAGCGTTACCGTTATGAACAGCAGCGGAGACGGTGTACCGCTCGAGTACGGTGATCCGGGCTTTGACAGCGGGGCGGTTCGGGACATCTCCCTGTTTGTTGATTCCGATAACGTGCCCTGGGCGGCGTACGCGAGGATCGGAGAACCGGACAGCGGCAAAGGGGTGCTGGTAAAATACACCTCTGGCGGGTGGGAACCGGCGGGCGGCGGCAATTTTTGCGCGCCCGGGGAAACAGGCGACGATACCGGCGGACTCCGGCTGCTGGTAAAAAACGGCGAGCCCTTCGTGCTTTTCAGGAATAACAGCGGAATTTTCAGGGTCGTGACCTGGGACGGACTTTCCTGGGTTCAGGC
>SPDA01000011.1 GCA_004525155.1 Spirochaetales bacterium | reverse complement strand
TGGACGACGCCTACGTGGGCGGCATTCTGCACGACATCGGAAAAATAATATTTGCCAATATTCAGCCGGATCTCCTTGAACGGATGGCGGCCTTCTGCAAGGATAAGGATATAGATACAAACTATTTCGAAAACATTACAGCAGGACTCAATCACGCCGGCATAGGCGCACTTATCGCGCATAAATGGAATTTTCCCGATTCCCTGGTGGAAGCGATTAAATTTCATCATGAACCCCTTTCCTGCAACAAGGAATACCGGGACGTGGTGTTCATCGTCTATCTGGCAAACGCCTTCTGCAACATCGAAACGGAAACCATGCATTACGATCTGCTCGAAAAAAAGGTTATCGCAGCCTGCGGGATAAAAAGCGAGGAACAGTTTAAAACCATTCACTCACGGCTGGAAAATGCCTTTGTGCGGGAACAGCAGCGCCAGGAAATGATCAAGGAACGTGGCGGGCACAATGTCTGACCCAATCCGCCTGGGGATTATAGGCGGAAGCGGGCTGTACAACATGAAGGAGCTTACGGACAGGAAGACCGTCGAGGTTTCAACACCCTTCGGGGACCCTTCCTGCCCGCCTGTTACCGGAGCGGTTGGGGGGAAACGGGTCGCCTTTATAGCGCGCCATGGCTTGGGGCATGTAAAAACCCCCGGCGAGGTCAATTACAGGGCCAATATCTTCGCGCTTAAAAGTCTGGGAGTACGGTTCATTATAGGCGTGAGCGCCTGCGGAAGCCTCAATGAAGCCATGGCGCCTGGACACATCGTCATTCCCGATCAGCTGGTGGATTTTACAAAGGGAACAAGACAGAGCAGCTTTTTCGGCGGCGGCCTCGTAGCGCATGCGGGCACGGCCGAACCTTTCTGTCAGGGCTTACGCCCTATACTTTTCAAAGCCTCCTCCTTCGGGGGGAAAAAAGTACACGACGGCGGCGCCTTCATCACCATAGAGGGGCCCCGTTTCAGCAGCAGAGGCGAAAGCAGGCTCTACCGTCAATGGGGTCTCGATATTATCGGCATGACCACGAGTCCGGAGGCTTTTCTCGCCAGGGAAGCGGAAATAAGCTACGCCGTCATGGCCCATGTTACGGATTATGACGTGTGGCACGAGGAGCCTGTGAGTACGGAAATGGTAATCAGGACTTTTTCGCAGAATATCGACCACACCCATGAAGCCCTGGTAAGGGCAGTGGGGCTTATCGACGAAAATGCGGATTTCGAATCCCATCATGCCCTTAAAGGTTCCTTCATGACGGCGAAGGAAAAGATACCCCGGGAAACACTGGAGAAATTGAAGCCGATTATCGGCAACTATTTCTAGTACCGGAGATAGGGAACCACTGTTTTTATATTGAGTTTTACCCGGACCCTGGCATAATAACTGCCCGCGTCAATGTACACCGCGGGCGGTTGGGCGAACAGCGCTTCACCCTCTATCTTCCATGGTTTGCTTGCAATCCGCAGGCGCGCATATTCCCTGACAGCCTCTTTAACCGCGTTATTTACGGCCGTGAATTTTTCAAGGGGGCCGAAAAAAAGGTTCCCCGCTCCGATGGCGGAAGCGCGGGGATAATCATTACTCCTCCACAGGCCGTACCAGGTTTCCTGGTATTCCTTGAGCCGGTAGGAGAATCTGCAGTAAAGGAAACCGTTTTCCACCCGGGTCTGTTTTATGACCATATCCTTATCACCCCAGGCAGGCGCGTGTACCGGGGTAAGGGAAAAGGCCTCGTCGACTCCCCTTGCCCTGTCCAGGGGAACGTAGGAAAAAGTGAAGCCGAAGATCATGCCGCCGAATATGTACCGGGCCTCTTCGAGAAGGGCTTTCCGCATATCGTCGGTGGTGACGGGCTTAAGCTCCATCGCTTCAAAATCAGCCGGTTCCGTAAGCGCCCAGACCTCAGCCTCCAGAGTGGTTCGCTCCGAATCCAGGGCATAAACCAGACTTTGAACCGGCAGGAAGCTGAGGAAGAGCGCTAGGAGAATGTAATGGAAACCAGGCATTCTTCTAATATTGTCGGTCTTTTCCCAGGAAAACCTTTATAGGATTAATATTGAGCCGTATGATGAGATACAGCAGAGCGAAACCGAAACCCGCCAGGTGGGTGAGATGGGCAACGCCGGTGCCGCGGCCGAACAACTGCGAAACCAGCTCTATGGCAGTGTACCCCAGTACCAGGTACGGCGCCTTGATGGGGAATATGCCGAAAATGAATATTCTCGCGTCCGGGAAATAGGTAGCGAACCCCAGCAGTACGGCAAACACGGCGCCTGAGGCGCCCAGGAGCCAGACGTTGGAACCGGAGGCAGTATAGACGATAAGTGAAAAAACCCCTGCCAGCATGCCTGTCAGCAGGTAGAAAAGGATAAACTCGGTACTCCCCATGCGGCGTTCGAGCTGCATGCCGAAGAAGAACAGGCCGAGCATATTGAATAAAATGTGAGTCATGTTCGCGTGGGCGAACATGTAGGTCACCACCTGCCAGTAATAGTGACCTTTTATAAAATAAACAGGATTAAGAGCAAGATACCTGTTTATGGTCGGCGCAATAAGCGAAAGCAGAAAAACAAGCACGTTCAGGCCTACGATGAAAATTACGGCATTATAGAACCTGTAGGTGAAGGGTCTGCGTATTAAAGAATTTCCCATTGCTCAAAGGTACGGTTGTTTGTCTATATGGTCAACATTTATTTGATAATCACCCGCACCATTATGACCCCTGTAACAGTCTTCAAAAGGTCGGTCAGCCTCCTGGAAACGGGGGATTCCACGTCTATAATGTTGTATGCGTAATCTCCCAGGTGCTTGTTGAGCATGTCGGAAATATTTATACCCTCGTTCGCGAGGATGGTCGTTATCTGGCCCACCATATTGGGTACATTCTTGTTGGCAACCACGATTCTCGTGCCTTTCCGGAAATCCATCTGACAGTTGGGAAAGTTGATGGAATTTTTCAGATTGCCGGTTTCGAGAAAATCCTTGATCTGCTCGACAGCCATGACTGCACAGTTGTCCTCCGCTTCCGGGGTAGAGGCCCCCAGGTGGGGAATGGGGATGACTTTGTCGCAGGCAAGCAGATCGTTGTCGGGAAAATCCGTAACGTAAGCCTCCACGATACCCGCATCGATGTCCTGGAGCAGGTCTCTGTTGTTGACCAGTCCTCCCCTGGCAAAGTTCATGATTCGCACGCCCCGCTTCATGATTCCGAACTTGGATGCGTTTATTACGCCCCTGGTATCGTCCTTGAGGGGTATGTGAATGGAAAGGTAATCCGAGTCCGACAGGAGGCTGTCCATGGACAGGGCCTTGCGGATGGAGCGCGACAAGCCCCAGGCCGCATCCACGGAGATGAAGGGGTCCCAGCCGGATACCGTCATTCCCAGGCTTTCCGCGTCGTTTGCCACCATGGAACCGATGGCCCCGAGGCCGATGACGCCGAGTTTTTTTCCCCTAAGCTCCGGTCCGGTAAAATTCGACTTTTCACTCTCCATTATTTTTTCAATGTCATCGCCGTTATTGGCAAGAGACCGTACCCAGGAAACGGCGTGATAAACCCGCCTGGAGGAGATGAGAAGGCCCGTCAACACCAGCTCCTTGACGCTGTTGGCATTGGCACCGGGAGTGTTGAATACGAGAATCCCTTTTTCCGTGCAGGCCTCCACGGGGATGTTATTCACGCCGATACCGGCCCTGGCTATGGCTTTTACGCTTCCGGGGATTTCAATACCATGCATTTTGAAGCTTCGTACCAGGATGGCGTCGGGATGCCCGATTTCGGAAGCCACCTCGTACCGTTCCCGGGGAAAAAGATCCAGGCCGACGGGGGATATTTTATTAAGGGTCCTTATTTTAAACATCTGCCGCTCCTTTTTCAAATGCCTTCATGAAGTCCACAAGCTTCTGCACCCCTTCCACTGGCATGGCATTGTAAATACTCGCCCGCATCCCGCCCACGGAACGGTGTCCTTTCAGGTTGACGAACCCTGCCGCCTCCGCCTTTTTAAGGAACTGCGTGTTCTGCTCATCTGTGGGCAGAACGAAAGGCACATTCATTAGGGACCGGTCCTGCCTGCGGACGGTTCCTTTGAAAATGCGGGAATTGTCCAGGTAATCGTAAAGAATACCCGCCTTCTTTTTATTGATATCCTCCATGGCGCCAAGCCCCCCTAAGTCTTTTACCCACTCCAGCACAAGTTTTACCATGTAAATGCTGTAACAGGGGGGGGTGTTGTACAGGGAATTGTGCTCAATATGTATGCCGTACCTGAGCATGACAGGGACAGCGGCCGGTATCGCGCCGATAAGGTTCTTTTTCATGATGACAAGGGTAACCCCCGCCGGACCGAGATTTTTCTGTGCCCCTGCGTATATAAGCGCAAAGTTTCCGGTATCAATTCTTTCTGACATGATATTCGAGGACATGTCCGCCACTAAAGGCACTGAACCGGTCTCCGGAATATGGGTAATGCGGGTACCGTAGATGGTATTGTTCGTGGTGATGTGTACGTAATCCGCGTTTGCCGTAACCGCAGGGATTTCGGGGATGTAGGAAAAATTTTTATCCTTCGAGGACGCTAATATTTCCACGGTTCCGTATTTTTCCGCCTCCTCCGCCGCCTTCTGGGACCAGGACCCGGTCTCGACATACAGCGCCCGGCCGGGTTTCTTCATGAGATTCATGGGTACCATGGAAAACTGGAGGGAAGCGCCGCCCTGCAGAAACAGCACTGCATAATCTTCCGGCACGCCGAGCAGATCCCGCACCAGGGTTTCGGTTTCCTCCATTATCTTTTCGAATACTTTTGACCTGTGGCTCATTTCCATGACGGACATGCCGGATTCCCGGTAATTGAGCATTTCTTCGGATGCTTTTTTCAGTACCGGCTCCGGCAGCTGGGCCGGCCCGGCGGAAAAATTGTAGACCCTATTCATGTTGTTACTCCTCCAGTGAAATCAGGGCGGAAAGAATCCTTAATTCCTCCACCACCGAAATGTTCTGCACGCATACGGTACCCCCAAGATTGAGTACCACGGGTGAAAAATTGAGAATGCCCCGGATACCCGCGTCGGCAAGTTTTTCCGCAGCTGCCTGGGCTGCCGTTCCGGGCACCGTAAGAATCGCCAGGGTAATGCCCTTGTTCCGCACTACCTCCGGCATCTGGTAAAAGGGATACAGGGGTATGGACGTTTCAAGCAACTCTATCCGGTTCATGCGTATGTCGAATCCCGCCGCTATTATATAGCCGTTTTCGGGAAAAGCGGGATACGCGAGGATAGAAGCCCCCAGGTTTCCGAGCCCTGCGATACAGGCCTTCTGCAGGTCCTTAAACCCGAAAACCTTCTGTATTGCCAGGTAAAGGTCCTTGACCGCGTATCCGGCCGCGGAGCTTACGACTGAGGGTAGAAAACCGATGTCCTTTCGTATCGTGTGCGGGGGTATGGAAAGTCTTTGGCCCAGATCGGAGGAGGAAATACAAGCCTTCCCTGACCCTAGTCTCTGCAGAAGCTGATACATTTTGCATAACCGCTCCACACTCGGCACCGGAATTACCGCTTTCATGGTCCATCCTGTGAAATATTTCACAGGTAATATACCACCGGGCCTTCAGATTTGTCAAGCGTAATGACGGAAGAAAAAAGGAATTTTTTGCGCCTGCTTTCGGGTAGGGTTAATCCATGAGGTTAAGTTCCCTGCGGATTGAGGCGAACTTGGGTTTCAATACGTCGTAAATAACGCGAATCCTTTCGTCATGATGCAGGAAGGCCGATTTCATGGAATTGATGGTGATTTTTTCCAGGTCCCGGAAACTCAGGTTGTAATGCGTGACTGCAAGATGCATTTCCTTGGTAAGACTCGTGTTGCTCATGAGCCTGTTGTCCGTGCATATGATAACCCGGAAATCGTTGCGGTAATAGATATGAAAGGGATGCTCATCGAGGGATACCGCCGCGCCGGTCTGCACATTGGAGGAAAGGCACATTTCCAGCGGAATGCGCCGGTCCCGGATGAAACTGGAAAGCGAACCCATATTCTCTATCCGGCTCCCCTGAATGACCATGTCCTCCTTAAGCCTGGTGGCATGACCGATGCGATGGGCGCCGCAAATCTGGACCGACTGCCAGATCGATTCCACGCCGAAGGCTTCGCCCGCGTGAATGGTTATGTTGAAATTCATCCTCCGTATATAGAGGAAGGCCTCAATGTGTTTTTTGGGCGGGTGGCCGTTCTCATCACCGGCTATGTCGAAACCGACTACCCCCCGGTTTCGGAAATCCACCGCCAGTTCAGCCATCTCGAGGGAGGTTTTCGCGTCCATGTGACGCATGGCGCAGATGATGAGGCCGTAACGGATACCGGTAGCCTTGCTTCCCCGTTCGAGACCTTTCACCACGGACTCCACCACCGATTCCAGGTTCAATCCCTGATTGAGATGAAGCACGGGCGCAAAACGTATTTCCGCATACACCACGTTGTCTTTTGCCAGTTCTTCCATGGTTTCAAACGCTATACGCTCCAGCGCCTCTCTGGTCTGCATAACGGACAAGGTAACGCCGAAACCTTCCAGATAGAGGGCAAGGCTTTTCCTGTCCGCTCCGCGGTGGAACCAGGAGGCCAGGGCATCCGGGGTCTGTGCCGGCAATTCCACTTTATACTCTTTTGCCAGTTCAATTATTGTTTCCGGCCGGACACCGCCGTCCAGATGATCGTGCAATTCCACCTTGGGAATCCTTCTAATCATTTCTTCGGTAACCATAAATACAGTGTAGAACAATTACCCTCAATAAGCAATTGACAAATCCCCTTTAATATATTATTTTTCATATATATCATAAGTATCAGGAGCGGAATCATGGCAGTATCCATCTACACCACACCTTCATGCGGGTATTGTGTCAGGGCAAAAAATTACCTGCAGGAAAAACACATCCCCTTTACCGAGTACAATGTCGCAGCAGACCTGCGGAAAGCGGAGGAGATGATGAGAAAGTCCGGGCAGATGGGCGTCCCGGTTCTCGATGTCCACGGAAAAATAATTATAGGCTTCAATCAGCAGGAACTGGAAAAAGCCCTCAAAAGGTAAGGGATTAAAAATTGAAACTCTCCCCTAATGATGTATGCAATTTAAAATTTTCGTTGTATACTTATTAATGTCACAACCTTGTGCATAAGGAGATATGTATGCGGAAACGCTTATTGTTTCTAATAAGTGCCGTTTTTTTTGTTACCGGGACCATGGGTTTTGCCCAGTCCAATGAAGTGGTGGATACACTTCTGTCCCAGGAAAAGGCACTGTATTCCGAGACCGTATATCTTGCTCTGTCCGCAGCGGGCATGATAGACGAAAGCGCCACGCCGGATTCCGCTCTTGAATTTCTCTTTTCGCAACCCTGGAAAATCAAGGCAGCAACGGCGGAAACCCCCATCCGGTTAGGTGAATTGTCTTATGTGCTCATGAAGGCCCTCGGTCTTCCCGGAGGTATTATGTTCGGAATTGTTCCCGGCCCGAGGTACGCTGCCCGGGACCTCTTGTTCTACGGCATTATCGACAAGTTCGGCAGCCCGTACAGGTATCTTTCCGGCGCTGAAGCACTCCGAATTATCCGCAATGCCGTTGAATGGAAGGAGGCGCAGTCATGAAAAAACTCCATCTGCTTCTCGGTATCCTGCTCCTCGTTCTTGTTCTGGGAGGAGGCCTCTATGCCCAGGACTTCGGCATAACCCTCGACAATGCCACTAGCATCGATTTTGAACCCGCAGCCGTCTTCGGCCAGTGGGACAAATTGAGTCTCTGGTTCAACACGGGTACGCAGAACAAGACCGTTTTCTCCATGAAAGGCAGTTATACCTTTTCCCTGGAGAGTTACTATCTCTTCGATATCGACCATCTTAACCTCAAAGGAACGTATCCCGTCAGCGGCGCGAAAACTCCCAGGGAATTTTCCTTTACCCTGGGAAGGTATTATCTGTCGGATTTTACCGGTTACGTGCTTTCCCACACCCTCGACGGAATCCAGATTGGAGTATCCTACCCCTTTGCCGATATCTCCGCTTCTTTCGGCTACACGGGGCTCCTGATGAAACCCAATTCCTCAATCGTGCTGTCGAGGCTCGATTATACAGACCTGCTTGATAACGCGATTTTAACGGCTCCGCCGAGGCTTGTCGGCCAGGTCGCTTTGACTTTTCCGAACCTTGTATTAAATCAGACCCTCAATCTGACTTTTCTCTTTCAGAACGACATAGACCGGGTAATGCCGGAACGAAACACCTATCTATCCGAAGGCGAAACAGTGTTCGATCCCACCCTCGGAGGGCTTATCAATACCCAGTACATGGGGCTCGGGCTCTCGGGTCCGATTGCATCCACCCTGTTCTACGACCTGTTTTTCTACATGAACACTGGACGCCTTCTCACCTGGGATACGGCCGCGGGCATGTACGGCTATGTTCCCGTCATCGCCTTTACCACGGGCGGCGGCTTCCGGTACTATTCGGAACAGCTTCTGTATTCCAGGTTCCAGCTCGGCTTCCTTTTTTCAAGCGGCGACACGGACAGTCCCGTATACGTGGAAGGGAATACAGCCGGCAATTCAGACATGTTCATACCCATCTCCTCCTCGGCCACGGGTCTCGTTTTCTCCCCGCGGCTCGGCAACCTGATGTACGGCACCCTTCAGTACTCGCTTAAACCCTTAAGCATGCTTAAAGGCAATCTTGCCCAGCAGCTTTCGGCGGGGGTGAACTGGTACCTCTTCCTGCGCCCGACAGACGGCGCCATATCCGAAGCAGGCTTTCTTCCCGCTTCGACGGAAAAATATCTCGGTACTGAACTCGACATGTATGTAAAATTCCGCCCCTTCTCCGACCTGGGCGCAAGCCTTTCCGGCGGATTTTTCGTTCCTTCCGCAGGCTTCGAGGACACCTCGGCCCGCGGCCTGCTCAAGCTCGATTTTTCGATGAGTTTTTAAGGCGGTATTTGCCCGCCTGCCCGGCTGTTTTATGAGCAGCTGATACTGTAACGCCGCCCCGGAAGGGGCGGTTTTTTTTAGCGGGACAATTCAGATTACCCCGGCGCTACAACCTGGAGGACCTCAACCTTCACCTGCGTAAGATTAGTACTCGCGGAATTAAAAAATTGGCCTTATTGAAAAAACTTCCTGGACTCGAGATTGATGAAACCGGAGAAAAATATTTTCCGCAGATGCGTTTCCGCCATAAACCATGAACATCGAGGGGATGTTGAGTGTTCTCGACGTGTCTGGTAGAGTGTACCTATGGCTTCGACAATGCTTTGGTACGACCTTGAGACATTTGGAACACATCCCCAGTGGGACAGGATCGGCCAGTTCGCAGCCGTCAGGACAAACGATAAATTCGAGCAGATAAAGGATACGGAATCCTTTTACTGCAGCCTTTCGCCGGACTACCTGCCGAACCCGGAAGCCTGTCTCGTTTCCGGCCTGACGCCCCAGTTTGTCAATGCTGAGGGTTTGAGCGACAGGGATTTCGCCGCGCGCATCAACAGGCTCATGCTGGAACCGAACACCTGTATCGCAGGCTACAATAACCTGCGTTTTGACGACGAATTTATCAGGTCCCTGTTTTACCGGAATTTTTTCGATCCCTATAAGCGTGAATACAATAAAGGCAACACACGCTGGGACATCATTGATCTTCTCCGCATGGCCCATGACCTGCGGCCGGAGGGAATAGAGTGGCCCGCAGACGGGGAAGGAAGGCCCTCTTTCAAACTGACGGATCTGACCGCGGCAAACGGCATCGCCCACGAGGAAGCCCACAACGCCCTGTCGGACGTGAAAGCTACGATTGCCCTTGCCCGGCTCCTGCTTGAGAAACAGCCGAAACTCTTCAGGTTCTTTTTTTCTCTGCGGAAAAAGGACGAGGCCCGGCGCCTGCTCAACCTTCAGAAAATAATACCCCTGGTGCACTCATCCGGCATGTTTACCTCCGAAAAGGGCTGCTCGTCCATCGTTGTACCCTTAAGCGTGCATCCCTTACAGCCGAATGTCATTATCTCCTACGACCTGAGGCACGACCCGGCGGACTGGATAGACGAACCGGCGGAGGAAATACGGCGGCGGGTCTTCACCAGGCAGGAGGAGCTGGTTCCTGAAAAACGAATTCCCCTCAAGGGAATACATTTAAACCGCTGCCCCGCCATCGCCCCTCTCAGCACCCTGTCGGAAGACCGTGCCGGGATTCTCGGTATTGACCTGGACCTCTGCATGAAGCACGCGGGGATTTTAGCGAAACGCAACGATCTGATACAGAAGATACGCGCCGTATACCAGGAAGGAAACTCCGGAAAATACGAGGATCCTGAACTGCAGATTTACAGCGGCGATTTTTTTCCCGATGAAGACAGGATAGAATTCGACGTGATTCGCAGCAGTCCGCCGGAGAAACTTCTGGCTGACCCGCCCCGCCTGCACGACCGCCGTGGACCGGAACTGCTGTGGCGCTACATCGGAAGGAATTATCCGGAAGCCTTTCCCCCTGCGGAACAGGCAAAATGGAAAAGTTTCTGCGCCGGCAGGCTCCTTACGCCGGAAGCGAAGGGTGCAGTCGACTTCGGAACCTTCAGCCGGGACGTAAAAAACAGGCTTTCCCGGGTGGATACGCCCGCCAAGGATAAACGCATCTTAAAGGCGCTGCTGGATTACGCAAAGGAACTGGAGAGAACGGTGCTGCAGTAGGAAACGCCGTCCTTCATGACCGGCGCTTACCGTTTAAACCTGATGCGGAACGTACTGCCTCCGCCTGAACCTTTTGACAGGCTTCCTCCCAGCTCCTCGGTCAACAGGGATACGATGGTCAGACCAAAACTATCGGATTTTTCAATCTCAAACCCGGCAGGCAGACCTATGCCGTTATCGGATACGCTTAAATCTATCATACCATCGATTTCCCGTAATCCTATCCGTATCGCTCCCGTTCTGTTTTCCGGAAATGCGTATTTCAACGCATTGGTAATGAGCTCATTGACAATTAAACCAAGAGAAGTAGCCCTTTTTATATCCAGGTTAATTTCTTCCAGATTCTGGATTAGGTGTATCAGTCCCGAATCTGAAACGTACGTTTCATAAAGTGAGAAAGACAGCTTTTCAATATATTGGTGAAGATTTACATTGCTTATGTCGTCGGATTTATATAAATGTTCATAAATCTGGGAAATTGAAAAGACCCGGTTTTGTATTTCTTCGAATACGTTTTGGGACTTTTCATCCGTGACTTTCGATGACTCCAGGGAAAGCAGGCTGCCGACAAGGCTCAAGTTGTTCTTGACCCGGTGATGGAGTTCCCTCAGGAGAAATTCTTTCTGGTCGACCAATATCATGAGTTCCCGTTCTGTTTTTTTCCTGTCGGTAATGTCGCGGGCAATGCCGAACAATCCCAGGGGTTTGCCGTGTTTATCGAAAATGGGGCCTTTCGTGGTAAGAAACGTGATTCCCCTGTCCGGAAAAGACGTTGCCGCTTCTTCAAGCGTCACGGTCTTTCCGTCGCTCAGGATTTTACAATCATTCCTTTTAATGGCTGCAGCCTGATCCTTGGAAAAAAGAAACGCATCGTCCCTGCCGAGTACATCTTCAGCTTTCCTGCCGGTGAAGATTTGAGCAGCCCCGTTTAACAGTAAATACCGTCCCTCGATATCCTTAACATATACGGCATCTGTCGTTCCCTCTATTATTCCCTGCAGCAATGCCCTGTTTTTTTCCAATTCATCTTCAACAGATTTATGCTCGGTTATATCCTCTACGGTACCCTCATAATAGAGAGCTTTACCGGTCTCATCTTTAATAACTCTTGCGTTTTCCCTGATAAAAATGGTCGCTCCGTCCCTGGTCTTCCAGCTTGCCTCAAGACCCGTTACTTTACCATGCGTTTCGAGCGATTGACGGAAATTTGCCCGAAGATAATCCGGCTCGAAACCCTGTTCTTCCAGGTTACGGCTTTTTAATTCCTCAAGGCTGTCATATCCAAGTATCCGGATCAATGCCGTATTCGCAAGCAGTATACGGCCGTCCGGCGTGGTGCGGTAGACGCCGAGGGAGGTGTTATCGAATATGCCGCGGAACCGTTCCTCGCTCTCCCGGAGAGCCTCCTCGGCTTTTTTTCGGCTGGAAATATCAAGGAGCTGAACTATCATATTCAGGTAGGGTTCATTTTCCGAAGGTATGTAGGCTGAGATCATTATATCAATCTGCTTTCCCCGCCTGGTAATTACTCTGCCTTCATGTTCAAAATACCTTTTTCCTTCGGCAATTGCCAGAACGTTTTTGTTAAGCCCTTCAAGGGCATCCCTGCTTTTCTGATCAAAAGTCATGGTTACGGGGCCGAGCAATTCTTCCCTGGTTTCCGCCTCATACAGCCTGAGTGTTTTTTCATTGACATCTATAACCTTTATCATGGGGATGGCTTTCTTTAAAAACTCAGGATTATCTTCAGAATATGACCGGAAATCCGTTACACCCTGCCGTTTCAACTCCCGGATAAATGACCTCAGATCAGAGATATCCTCTTCCCATAAAGAAACAGGCGAGAAATGAAAAATAGTCCTGTACTTATCTTCGCTTTCTCTCAGAGAAGCATCCTTCCGCATACTGCCGCTTATGTCCCTGATTACGTGGGTAAACTCAGCGACATCCCCCTTTTCATCCAGGAGGGGATAGACATACAGCTGACAGAGGCTGCCGTTTACCTTGCACGTCGCCATGCCGGTTTTTTTGGTTTCCGCCGCTGTTCTGCATGGACAATCGGGAAGAGGATGATCCAGACCATGGACCAGTGTATGACATTTTTTACCTAGAATATCCTCCCGTTTCATGCCTAGAGCCATGCAGCCGGCCCTGTTGATTTCCAGAAATTCGTGATCCTTCGATATAACGGAAATACTGTCCGGCAGGGAATCAATAACCCGGTGCCGGTTTGAGGAGGATTCTGCGGGGCTGGTCATGTCTTCATCATTTACCATGGCTCAATAAGCGGAGTATAATTATAGGTCCCTCGTGGGGAATACTAAAATATCTAATTAATTAAAAATATATCATTGATTGTATTATTTGTATACCAAGAAAATTCTTTAAGGCCCTAACCATGCACGGCTGGTAGGAATTAAAATACTCAGGGCCGTGGAAGGGTCCGGCACCTACTCCCCGATAATCTTAACCAGCACCCGCTTCCTGCGCTTGCCGTCGAACTCGCCGTAGAAGATCTGTTCCCAGGGCCCGAAATGGAGCCTTCCTTCCGTTATGGCTACCACCACCTCCCGCCCCATTATCTGCCGCTTCATGTGGGCGTCCGCGTTTTCCTCGCCCACATTATGGCGGTACTGGGAAACGGGATCGTGGGGCGCGACCTTTTCCAGCCAGACCGCATAGTCGTAGTGCAGGCCCGACTCGTTGTCGTTGATGAACACGCTGGCGGTGATGTGCATGGCGTTCACCAGGCACAATCCTTCCTGCACGCCGCTTTCCACAACGAGGGTTTCCACTTCCCTGTAAATATTGATGAACTCCACCCGCTTCCGCGTGTTGAACCAAAGCTCCCTGGTCAAATGTTTCATGTCACTCTCCCCCGGCGTTTTGTATTATTGTTTCCAGCACATGCGCAAGGATATGGGTCTGTTTTTCGGAGTAACCGCTCATGGACACGGGCGGATGGATAATGAGCCGGACTTCTCCGGGCGTAACCCTGCCGTGTTTTTCCAGAATACCCCAGGTGCCCCTTATGGTCAGGGGAACGATGTCCGCGCCCGAGCGCAGGGCAAGTTTCAGGCTTCCCGTTTTAAAGGGTTTCATGGGACCGCCCCTGCTTCTCGTGCCTTCCGGGAAAACGAGAAGATTCCAGCCGCTTTCGAGGCGGCTCACGCCCCGTTCTATCGCTTTTTTCGCGTTTTTAAGGTCGTGCCGCTTTAGGGGAATGCAGCGCAGTATCATCATCCAGAGGTTGAGGACCGGGACGAAAAAGAGGCTCCTCTTCGCTATAAATCCCGTCATCCCGGGTATGTAGCCCAGGACCAGCGGAATGTCCCCCATGCCCTCGTGATTTGCGACAAAACACAGGCCGTTCCGGGGCGGGAGGTTTGCCATGCCTTCCACGGTTATCCTTGCGCCTCCGACACGGAAAAGGCTTCGTGCCCAGAAACCTATATACCCAGAGATGAATACGCGGCTAACGTGCCAGCCGGCAAACACAAACAAAAAGCCGTAGACAAGCGCCACGGGCAGGCTGACGGCGAAGTACAATAAAAAATAAAGCACCCAGACAATAGATCTAAACAAGAGCGGCTGCC
>SPDA01000562.1 GCA_004525155.1 Spirochaetales bacterium | reverse complement strand
CCAGGTGAAGGCCCTTTTTGTAAAAACGGCTGAAGTCTTCGGGCGCGTAGACATCCTGTTAAACAACGCGGGCCAGGCTACAAGCGGCACCATTCTTACCCTCGACCTTGCGCACTACCGCAGGGTGCTGGAATTGAACGTGTTCGGCGTGCTCTATGCCATGAAGGTCGCTGTCCCGTATATGAAGGAACGGGGAGGGGTCATAATCAATGTCAGTTCCATGGTTGCCTTTCTTAACATCCCCTTCATCAGTCATTATGCCTCTACCAAGTACGCGATGAGCAACATTTCCCACACGGCGCGCATCGAGTTTAAACCCTACGATATCCGGGTGGTGACCCTTTACCCGGGTATGACGGCAACCGATCTGTATACCAATGTATTAAGCAACGAGGGGGCGCCCAAAATGCCTGCCATGAAGTCGGACAGCGCGGAATTTGTGGCGCGGAAAATCCTGAAGGCCGTCAGAAAGGAACCGCGGGACATGTACATGAGTTTCAGCTACCGGTTTCAGGTTATTTTTGCGCGCCTTTTCCCCGGTTTTCTCGATAACGTCATAGGAAAGGGCGCCATGAAACAGGCAGGATCAGAGACCCGATGAGCAGCGTCTTTCCACATGCGCTGATACGCAGCATTTGAATAACAGGTTACTGATATTTTGCCTTGTTTTCGAAGGCCAATTGTGATAAATTAAATTATATATATTGTGACGGCATGATTTTATCGTCACTGCCGGTATGACCTTGATATGGAGACGGTTCAATGAAAATAAAAAAAACAATTCTTTTCTTTCTGTTCAGCTGTATGCTGTCCGCAGTGTACGGCCAGCAGAATGCCTCCATTTTTTCCCTGAAAATTAATCCCGCGCTGAACATTCCCCTGGGCGGGGATTCGGAGTTCTACAAGCTTGGAGGCGGAGGAAGGGTTTCGGGCAATTTCGCCATGCCCTTCTTTCGAAATCTGTCCGCCGGCCTGGAGGCGGGATACAGCCTTGCTCCCTTGCGGATGCTCCCTGATGCGCCTCCCAGTTCCCTGTCGCTTTTATCCGGTGCTGCGGTTATCGGCCTCAATTTCGAACTTTTTCCCAAATTCACCTTAAGTCTTACGGGTATGGGGGGCTATTATCACGGCTTGTTCAACGACGAGCCCGCTGTGGGCGGGGGCAACCCCCTGGTCGGCGGGAGCCTGGGCGTTTCCTACCGTATCATTCCGGCCTTGAGCCTCGGCGTCGAGGGCGCCTACCGAAACTACCTGGGCCTGTACCAGGACATCCAGTTCTCCATCGGAACAGCGGTTCACTTCGGCACGGCGCCGGCGGTAAAACCGGCTGTTGTCGAAAAGAAACCTGCGGTAAAACCGGAAACGCTTCCGGAAAAAACCTCCCCCGGAACCTCCGGCGAAGCAAAACCGGTCCTGAAAGGCGCGGGGCTTTCCGTCGTTAAGACAGAATTCGACGAAATCTTTCCCGTCTTTTTCAAATACTACGACAAGAACCCCGTCGGCAAGGCGGTGCTGCATAATTTTGAAGCGGTGCCCGTTGATGACATAAAGGTCACTTTTTTCGTAAAACAGTACATGGACAATCCCAAGGCGGCGCCGGCGCCCGCTTCCCTTAATCCCGGCGAGGAAAAGGAGATCGATATTTACGGCCTTTTCACAAACGCCGTCCTGGACATTACCGAAGGCACCAAGGTTTCCGCCCTGCTGACTGTTGAATACATGCGGGCCGGCGAGCGGCAGACCGCGGAGCACGTGGAAACCATCAGCATAAACAACAGGAACGCGGTAACCTGGGACGACGACCGGAAGGCATCGGCCTTCGTGACAGCCAAGGACCCGGCCGTATTGAAGTTCGGAAAGAACGTGGCGGGCTGGATAAATACGGTATCCTACCGCGCGGTGAACAAGAACCTTCTTATCGCCCTTGCCCTGCACGAGACCCTGGATTTGTACGGTTTGACCTATGTGGTCGATCCGACCACACCCTATGTAAAGTATTCCGAAAGCACCAAGTCCATCGATTTTCTGCAGTTTCCCAAGCAGACCCTGGAGTACCTGGCCGGGGACTGCGACGACCTCTCGATTCTCTACTCCGCCCTTCTCGAATCGGTGGGCGTGGAAACGGCCTTTGTCACCACCCCGGGCCACATATTCACGGCCTTCTCCCTGGGAATAACGCCGGAAGAGGCACGGAAAACCTTTCTCTATCCGGACGACCTTATATTCCGCGACGGCCTTGCCTGGCTGCCCGTGGAAATTACAACCCGTAAAAGCGGTTTTTTACGAGCCTGGCAGGCTGGCGCGAAGGAATGGCGGGAGAATGTCTCCAAGGACCAGGCGGGATTCTTCCCCATGCACGCGGCCTGGGACCTCTACGCTCCCGTCGGCTTTCCCGGAACACCCAACATCGGTATGCCCGACAGGGCTGCGGTCATTGCCGCTTACCGTAACGAGGTGGACAAGTATATAAGCCGGGAGATTTATCCCCAGGAATCGAAAATTCTTGGCGCCCTGGAGAACAACCAGGGAAACGACCAGACCCTG
>SPDA01000157.1 GCA_004525155.1 Spirochaetales bacterium | reverse complement strand
CTGCGTTCTGTCTTTGTCTCAGGCGGACCCTGAAACTGACAGGGATATACGTCTCTGCCTCTACCAGTGCGTGCCCAAGGGAAAAACCATGGAAACCATCATCCGGCAGACGATAGAAGCCGGAGTCAGCAGCATCACGCCGGTTGTAAGCAGGTACACGGTGCCTGTATTAACCGGCGCTGACCAGGAAAAAAAGATCCGGCGCTGGCAGACCCTGGCGGACGCGGCAGCCGAACAGAGCGCCTGTACAGTACCCCCCCGAATAAATTCCATCATACGGCTTGAAGAAATTATTTCCATACCGGCGGATGAGGAAAGCGGAATCGGACTGGTGTTTCACGAAAAAAAAGCGGGCGGCAAATCCCTGCACCGGCTCCTGGCAGGGCCTGTACGTACCGTGTTCCTCGTAATCGGACCGGAAGGCGGATTGTCCGGAAAAGAACTGGAAACTCTCATGCAAAAAGGGTATAATACGGTTCACCTTGGTTCAGGTATTCTCAGAACAGACTCGGCATCTCTATTCGCTGTTGCGGCTGTAAAAACTATACTATTGGAGAAAAATTCGTGGAGCGTTCAGTCATAACAAGAAAGAAACGCGTGGATTTTCTGCGTGTTCCCATAGATATCCTATCGGGCGACGATCTAGAAGAATCCGTAAAGGAAATGCTCGCATCCAAAGAGTTCCACCAGATCGTTCTGCTTAATCTGAAAGGGCTTCTCCGGGCCCGCAGAAACATGGAATTCCTGTACTGCCTCAAACACGCGTCCCTGGTACTCCCCGTTTCCGGTTCCATAGTAAGGGGAGCAAAATTCCTTAGACGCGGGGCACTGAACCGTTTCATGCCCTTTGACTTCACCATAAAACTCCTCGGTATCCTGGAAAAATACAAACATACTCTGTACCTGCTCGGCCATAAAAAGGAACTTCTTGTAAAGGCGGAAACTAACCTTCGGGCCTCTTTTCCCGATATCAGGCTGGTCGGCAGGTTTAACGGTTATTTCCCTAAACAGAACCAGAAGGATATTTTGACAGCCGTAAAAAAGGCCTCCCCTTCCCTGCTGCTTGCCGGCGGAGGGCTGCCGAAAAAAAACCTCTGGATTTATTCAAACAGGAAAAACTTCAACCCGGGCATATTCATGTGGGCCGGGCCCTGCTTCGATGTTTTTTCCGGTAAAAAGAGCAGGCCTTCCAGGCAGCTCTGGGAAAAGGGGCTGGATTTTCTGCCGGCGCTGCTCAGCCATCCCTGGCGCATCGTCAATATTTTCGTTTATCTGTACTACTGGATAATTCTTCTCATATACCGAATAGGAGGGCTGTAGCGGCAGGTCAATACATTTTCAGGTATTGGTAGAGTTCCTTGAGCCTTGTGTCCATGTTCCTGATCAGGGCCATGCCTACACGCCTCTTTACCGCAGGCAGCAGAAACAGTACAGCAACCACATCCGTAATAAACCCGGGAAGGAGGAAAAGCAGGGCTGTCAGCACGGCGCCCGCCAGGCTCGCAAACTCCTCCTCCGGGTATACACCTTCCGCAACCCCGGATTTTATGGAGCTGAGAATAAGTTTTATCTGCTTGTAGACGACAAGTATTCCCAGGAGGCCGATGAAGGCCGCTATGGCCAGAATAAGAAAAGCCCCTATCCTCTCGGCGGTAAACAGGATAAACAGCATTTCGCCGATGGGTACGATGGAGATAAGAAGTCCCAGCAGGAGAAATTTCAATATAAATACTTTGTCGAAAAATCTGATGAGAAACCTGGTATCAAACATGGCTGGACTATCCTATCACAGGCCTTTTACTAGAACAAGCCGGATTAAAAATCAGACACAAAATAAAAAAACAGCTTGCATTTAACCGCATCCATGATAGACTTACGGACCCCTATGATAAAGATTCTATTTATCGACGATGAATGGAATTCCCACGAAACAATGCGGAAAATCCTGCCTCCGGAATTTTCCCTAATATCAGCAGTCAGGGGTTCCGCCGGATGCCAGATTCTGCGCAGCGAGGTTCCGGATATCGTGCTGCTGGATCATTTTCTGCCGGACATGAACGGCATGGACGTATTGAGAAACATTATTTCCGTGCCCGCCGCGCCGCCGGTCATCATGCTGACGTGCAACGCGGATATCCGGAACATCGTGAAAGCAATGCAGATCGGCGCCTTCGACTATTTTGTGAAACCTTTCGACTTAAACCAGCTCCTGCAGAGTCTGAAAAAAGCCCTCATTTCGAAATTCCCCCGGTATCCGGAAATACTGAACCATGAAGATGGTTCCCTCGGCCTGCTGCTGGGTGAAACTACGCCCATGAAAAATATAAAGCGTATTATTCTCAAATACGCTCCATCCGGAAGTCCTGTCCTCATCAGGGGAGAAAGCGGAACAGGCAAGGATTTGATCGCGAAGACCATCCACGTCCTTTCGCCCCGGAAAAATGGTCCCTATATACAGAAAAACTGCGGCGCCATTCCGGAATCCCTTATCGAGTCGGAGCTCTTCGGCGCGGAAAAGGGCGCCTTTACGGACGCCGTGGCCAGACCTGGCAGCTTTGAACAGGCCCACGAAGGAACCCTGTTTCTCGATGAATTAGGGGAAATGAACACGGCCTCCCAGGTGAGGCTTCTTCGCGTGCTTGAAGAAAAGGAAATAACAAGGCTGGGCGGGCGAAAAAAAATACCCATAGATGTGAGGATCATTTCCGCAACCAATCCGGATCTGGATAACGCCGTGGAAACAGGCAGGTTCCGCAGGGACCTGTTATACCGCATCAATACCCTGGTAATAAGTGTTCCTTCACTAAGGGAAAGGGTGGAAGATATCCCTCTGATAGTTTCCAGCCTGCTTGAAAACACATATAACGGAACAAAATACCTGCAGCCCGGGGCGATAGAGAAACTGCTCAATTATTCGTGGCCGGGCAACATCCGGGAGTTAAAAAATGTCCTGGAAAGGGCAATTCTCACAGCGGATTCGGACACCATTTTCGGGAAAGACGTTATTTTTTATAATTCACGGATATAAAAACATTCAATTATGGGTATATACTCGGATTCCGAAGTATCGAAATCAACAATTCGGCCCACCGCAAGAATCTGGGAATTGAGAACAATTTCGTTTTCCAGGGCTTCCCTCGATCGCCTGACGGGCAGACGTTCCGCGAACTGGGGACCGGTAACTACCAGATAAGCTTTAAAAAGCCGTACGTCCTCAACGCCGATCCATTCACCGGAGACAAGCTCGACTGCAGCGACAAAATCTTCGCCTTCCGCGCTTAAGAATTGTATAGAAGCCACGGAACCGGACAAAACAAGCAATTTGCTCGATATATTGTCCAGTCCGCCAGGTGCTTTCAGCACCTGCTGAATGTTTTTCATTGTCACGCTGAAATCGACGACCGAATCAAAGTCCTTTTTAATGTCCGGGAAAACCGCCAATGGAAGAATGAAAGTTCCCAGAAGGAATAAAGCCGTTAATCGAATTCGTCTCATGATTAAGTCCTTTCGCCCAAAACTTGTAATATTGTACAACAAGCTCCTATCAAAGTAAAGGTTGCAGAGGAAACCATGGTTTCCGAATTTACTGGTTTCTGCCAAAAATATTCCGATAATTACTTATATTATGAATTTTTTTCAAAATATATTTGACAAAGTCGGACTTGACTAATACTATACTATAACTATACTCTTAGATATCAATGATGGCGAAGAGCAAACATGACAAACAATGAAATTGTTCCAGGGTTTGACGACGAAAAAGACGACAGTCTTAAAATAAGGCTTCAAAAAGTTGACTCCGTAGAAGGCTGCCTCGTGCTCTATCTAAACGGATATATCGATACCTATAACTCCAATTTCTTCCAGAAGCGGGTAAGCAAGGCTATTGAAGGTAGTAATATCCGCCTGATATTCAACTGCGGCGGGCTTAACTACGTTTCGAGCACAGGTATCGGCTCTTTTACCGCTTTTCTGAAAGCCGTAAAACCGAGAGGCGGAGATCTGGTCCTTCTCGAAATACAGCCGAAAGTCTATGAAGTCTTTCAGCTTCTCGGTTTTTCCCAATTTTTCAACATCAAAGACAACCTCGAAGAAGCAGTGGACTTCTTCGTAAAAGGCGGTCAAACAGGCAGCACGAATGTTTTTCCCAAAATATTCCAGTGTCCTATCTGCAATAAAAAACTCAAGGCTGTAAAAGCCGGCAGGTTCCGCTGTTCCGAATGTAAAACAATTCTCGCCATCGACAATGCCGGTCAGGTATTCCTCGGGTAATCCCTAACATCCACCACCTGCGGGAGGATTATATGCAAGCGGAAAAGATCGAAGGTTACCTTATCAACCTGGGAATAAGTTTCGAAGCGGTAGAAAAAAACTCCTGGATAATCAACGATTCTGAAAAAGGCCTGGAACAAGTGATAGTCATGTTTGCCGAACCGCTTGTCATTATCAGGATAAATGTGATGCAGCTGCCGAAATCGGGGAGAGAGGAGCTTTTCGAAACACTTCTCCGGTTAAACGCATCGGACTGTATACACGGTGCTTACGCCATAGACGGGCAAAATGTGGTAATTATCGACATTATGGAATACGATATAATGACCTTTGAGGAATTCCAGTCTTCATTGGACTCCATCAGTCTGGCGCTGGCGGAGCACTACCAGATCCTGAACAAGTTCAGGATTACCTAGTCAGGGGGCTCTGTATGGGACTGTTTGACCGCTTTAAACGCGTCGTAAAGTCGAATATAAACGAAATGATAAGCAAAGCCGAGAATCCGGAAAAAATGCTCAACCAGCTTATCATAGAAATGAATGAACAGCTTTTCGAATCAAAAAAATCCGTGGCCACAGCCATAGCGGACGAAAAAAAGCTTGAACGTCAGCTGAATGAACATCTTTCCCTCGGTCAGGAATGGGAGAACAAGGCCCGGCTTGCGCTTAAAGCAGGGAGAGAGGACCTCGCCAAGGAAGCGCTCCTAAGAAAACAGGACTACGACAATCTGGCCGGCCAGTTCAAGACCCAGTGGACGGCCCAGCACGAGGCAGTCGAAAGGCTGAAATCCGCCCTGCGGCAGCTGCAGCAGAAAATCGAGGAAGCCCAAAGGAAGAAAAACCTGCTCATCGCCCGGGCAAAACGCGCTGAAGCGCAGAAAAAGATACAGGAAACCATTGGCAGTCTTTCAAACACATCAGCCTTCGACGCATTTGACAGGATGGCGGCCAAAGTGGAGAGGATTGAAGCGGAAGCGGACGCTGTACAGGAATTGAGTGATTTTACCAAAGACGCGTCTCTCGAAAAACAGTTCGAGGCCCTCGAGTCCTCCGCCGCCAAGGGCGACCTGCTCCTCGAGGAATTCAAACGCAAGGAAGGACTTCCATAGAATCGGAACTGCTGCTCAATCTTGTTTCCACGGACAGCAGTTTACAAAAACAGGCGGATTTCTTCTCGCGGCGGAACAGGTTTCTGTCGTTTATTTTTTCCCCGGAACCTCTCACGGATAATCCCGACTTTGATGCGTATCTCATCCCGGCAGAAACTGTCGCGTCAATCTGGAGTCTGATCACGCGGCTTATCCCGGCCTCCCTTCACATCATAGCCTACGGCGCCTTTTCCTTCCTGCCCCAGGCATACCTTTTAGGCTGCAGTGACTTTCTGAAAAATCCCTGGTCTTTTGAGGAACTTTTTTACCGCGTCCGGCAGAGTGTGGGTAAAAAACAGCTGAAAATACAGGGGAAAACCCTTACAATTAAACCTACGGAACTGCTAGAGGGGAAATTATCCTGCAGT
>SPDA01000088.1 GCA_004525155.1 Spirochaetales bacterium | reverse complement strand
GTGTTTACCCCTGCAACGACGGTATTCACGTTTCCGATAGTCGAATCGATGCTGGTGCTCACGGAATCCAGGGTGCTGCCGACGGTATCGATGGTTGAATTGACGTTTGTTACGGTAACTATGGCGCCGGCCATGATGTCCGCTATCGGTCCGGGCATAGTTCCCCTGATGGTGCCGGTTA
The DNA here is from genome assembly GCA_004525155.1 of Spirochaetales bacterium. Classification (GTDB taxonomy): domain Bacteria; phylum Spirochaetota; class Spirochaetia; order SPDA01; family SPDA01; genus SPDA01. The sequence continues at coordinate 7,011 of SPDA01000088.1, read as the reverse complement.
CGGTATCCATGAGGTTGTTGATGGTGAGCAGGGTAGTGTTTACCCCTTCCAGCACCGGACCAATTCTTCCTAGAATGGCGTTTATGGCGTCTCCGCTCACCGGTATGTCCACGAGTTTCGCTTCGACGAGCCGCTTTCCCTCCTCCTGATCCAGCGAAGGGATGAAACTGCTTTCCTCCAGGGGGCTGCCCGTATCCAGGCCTGGATGAAACCGCAGGCCTCCGCCCAAGCCGAGCGGATTGGTGGCCAGTTCCAGAACGGAATTCTTTTTTACTTTCTCATAAAAGGTATCGAATACGTAGAATTCGAGGTCTACCAGGTTGCCCTGGTTAAGGCTTATCTTGCTGACCTTGCCGATTTCGAAACCCTTGAGCGTTATAGGCATACCCACGCTCAAACCGTTGGCTGAACTGAACCTTGATTCAAAATAATAATTTCTCGCAAACCACCGCTGATTTGCCCCCATCAGTATGAGAATGGCGACCAGCGCGGTCAGGGAAAGGAGGATAAATATTCCCACTATCTGGTCCGCAAACCGAATCTTGAACTTCATACTACATATAGTCTAGCGTTATTTCCGCCATTATGTCAAACATAAAATTCTCCAATACCGGATAGTATCCCTGACAAAGCGGAATCAGGGATTAAGCAGGTCCAGTATATTACTGTCATAGGTCGATGTCTGGTCCAGTATGTTCCGGATTACGGCAATTACCTCTTCGTCTTTCGTTTGAATCACCTCCCGGAAATCTCCCGCCGCCAGGAGGTTTCCGTTTTTCAGCACAATCAGGTAATCGGCGAATTTGGAGGTCATGTCGGGATCGTTGTTTGCTATTATCAGGGTCTTTTTCTCGAGCTTCAGATCTTTGAGGATTTCAATGAATTTGTGATAACTGTCGCCGTCAAGCCCGGAGAGCGGGGAATCCATGAAAATCGTCTGGGGGTCAAGGACGAGGGCGCGCGCGATTGATACCAGTTTTGTCTCACCCTGGGAAAGCTGGGAAGGCCGCAGATTGAGATTCTCATCGAGGCCCACCTTTTTGATTATCTGGTAGACCCTTCTCGAAATTTCCTCCTTGGCCAGATGACGGAAATGAAATTCGAGAGGCAGGCTCAGGTTCTGGAAAATGGACTTGTTGGCCCAGAGAGCCGCGTCCTGGAAGACAAAACCGTTGGATTTCCGGAATTCCGTCAGGGAACGTTCGGACATGTGATACGCATCCTTTCCTCCGTAGAGAACCTTGCCGGAATCCGGCGGCATTATCGAAGCGGCCACCTTGAGCAGCGTACTTTTCCCGCAGCCCGAGGGGCCGACCACTATGGTGGTTTTACCTTCCGGAAAGACCAGCGACAGGCTTTTAAGGACTTCGTAATCGTCGTAAAATATGTTGATATTCTTAAGTTCTATGTTCAGTCCCGGCATTTTCATATTTCCTACAGATAGCTGATGACGGATATGACTGCATTGGCAAGAATGCAGAGAATGACGCCCTGACCTACCGATTTGATGACTACCTGCGGAATTTCGGTGCTGGACCTCTGTACCTTGAACCCGTTGTAGGTGGCCACAACGGATATGATAATACCGAAAATCACGCTCTTTATCAGAGAAGCGGTTATGTCGACGGCCCGCAGAGAACCGAGCAGGTTGTTGAAATATTCCACGAAGGGTATGGGCTTGATGAGCTGCGCCACAAGAAAGGAGCCGATAAGCCCGAAAATATTGAAATACAGGTTCAGGATGAACATGGAAATCGTAACGCCTAAAAATCTGGGAACCACGAGGTAGGAAATAGGGTTTATGCCCACCGAAATATAGGCTTCTATTTCATGACTGATTACCATGTTGCCCAATTCCGCCGCAATGGCCGTACCTGACCGCGCAATGATAATAAAAGCCGTAAGTATCGGACCGAGTTCCCTGGTTATTACGATAATGAGAATGGTGTAAATGAGTTTCCCCTGTCCGAACTGGGGGAGGAGAGACACTCCCTGGATAATGATGACGGCGCCCAGGGCAAGGCTCAGGATCGCTATAACGGATAACGCTTCAAACCCTGTAAAGAGGATCTGCATGACAAGCACTTTAAAGCCTACCTGTTTCCGTCTTACGAAAAACAGAGTTTCTTTAAGCACCTGGAAAAAGAAACCGAGGCCGTAGGCGATACCTTTCAGTTTAAGGCGTATCGCTCTGCCTATAGCGGCTACCATAGGCATATACTATATAAAAACTGGAGGACCATCAACTAATCAAGAAAAGGATTGAGGTATTTGTCCGGAATTTTTTTACCTCCGGCCAGGCGCCCGAGTTCCTTGTTTTCCTTGAAGCTGCCGTGAAAATCGGAACCTGCCGAGCAGAGAAGTCCCTGCCGCCTTGCCATTTTACTTAAGCGCCGGCAGTTTTTCAGGGAATAGGAGGAATAGTATGACTCCACGCCGGAAAGTCCCAGGCTTTTAAGTTCCCCGAGTTTCTTTTCCAGCTCCACCCAGGAAAGCTTGAGGGAGAGCGGGTGCGCCAGAACGGGATAACCTCCGGCGGCCCTGATTAATTCAAAGGCTTCCACGGGGGACAGGTTTTTCTTGGATTCATAGAAAGGCTTCCCCACGTCGAGATATTTATTGAAGGCATCCTGAAGAGAATACGCCGCCCCTTTTTCAACGAGAAGTTTCGCAAAGTGCGGCCTGGCGATAATGTCGTCTCCGGCCAGTTGTTCCACCTCCTCAAACCGGGCGGGAATGCCGGAATCACGGATTTTTCCAAATATTATGTGGTTTCGCTCGAGTCTTATCCGCTTCAGCTTTACGAGCTTCTCGTATAATTCGTCATGCCAGTTTTTCAGGCCCAGGCCGAGCAGGTGGAATTCCCCCCCTTCATTTTCAATTTCGAGTTCAACTCCGGGTACAAATTGAAGGCCGAAATTTTTAGATGCCTCCAGGGCTTCGTCCAGGCCGTCTACCGTATCATGGTCTGTGAGTGCCAGTGCACTCAATCCGAGTTCGGAAGCCCTGGCAATCAGTTCTTTCGGCCAGAGGCTGCCGTCGGATTTTTTCGAGTGCGTGTGTAAATCAATCATGCCGGCCATACTACATTATTTTGGAAACAGTATCAAACCGAAGTTTTACGCAAGGCACTTAGTTTTTTTAAATTTAGGCCGATATGATAGATGACAACTGTTTTTATATTGCACAATCAGGAAGAAGCGTCGATGAAGTATTCGATAAGTAAGGTAGACTGCGTAACGGAAACGGGAATGCGGAAAAATGTATCGGTTCTGGTAGAGGAAGGCCGCGTTACATCCCTGTCGGAAACGGCGGCCGAAAATTTCAATATGACGGAATCCTATTATCTCTATCCCGCTCTTATCAATGTTCACGATCATCTCCGGGGGGATTACCTTCCGAAGGTGGGCCCTCCGGAGGATTCCTACTACCTTAACTGGTCCTTCTGGGACAATGATCTCAAGTCATCCGGCCTGTACGAGGAAAGATCCAATGTCAGCGCCCTGGACTGCTATTATCTTGGAGCCTACAAAAACATTTTATCGGGAGTGGCCAGGGTAAACGATCATTTTCCCCACGAGATGAACAAGGAATTTCTGCCCCTTATGCCTCTCGACGTCATAGAAGAGTACACCCTGGCACACGAGTGTTCGTCCTATGACCTGGGCTGGGGCGAAGGCATGGAGGAGGAGCACGGAAAGGCGGTAAAACTGGGGCAGCCTTTTATAACCCACCTCGAGGAAGGATTCGATATGGAATCCCAGGACGGCATCGGCATACTCAAGAAAAGCGGCTGTCTGGATTATCATGATGTACTGATTCACTGTATCGGTTTTTCCGGGCAGGATATACTCGATACGAGGGATGCCGGCGCGAACATCGGCTGGTGCCCGGTTTCCAATATGTTCATGTTTAATGTTACCTGCAAAATTCAGAAGATTCTCGAATCCGGAATAAACGTCAGCCTGGGCACCGACTCCACGGCAACGGGTGCGGTGAACCTCCTTGAAGAGATGAGGGCAGCGGAGTATTATTTCAGAAGGATGTATGGAAAAGCCCTTGAGCCGCGGCTGGCATTCCGGATGGTTACCGAAAATCCGGCCAGGGCCTTTCTTATGGAGGAAAAAACTGGTACCATACGTGAAGGAAAGCAGGCGGACCTTTTACTTATCAAGCCCCGGAAAGAGGACTGCTTTGAGGCCCTGCTTTCGGCGCAGATTGAGGATGTGGCGCTTCTGACCTGCGACGGTGAACCGCTGTACGGGGACCGGGTATTTTTACCGCTCTTCAGCACGTACACCGGGGAGTATACGGAAGTCAGCATCCGGGGACGGAAAAAACTTGTAAAAGGCGATCCGGCAGCGCTGCTCAGGCGTATCCGCAAAGCTGTGGGATTTGAAAAGAGTTTTGACTTTATGCCGATAGACATTTGAAAGGATTGGAGAACCATGTCGCCAAAAGCAATACAGTTCAAGGCAAACTCGGTCATCTATTTCCAGGGTGATATGAATGAAAAAACCTATATTCTCAACTCAGGGAAAGTAATCCTTAAAACCGTAGACATAGAATCCGGTCAGGAAATCCAGGATGTTATTCAGACCGGCGAGTTTTTCGGCGTCAAATCGGCCCTGGGGAAGTATCCCCGGGAAGAAACCGCCATTGTCGTGCTTCCCTCCAATGTCATCGAATTCTCGGTTCCCGAATTCGAACAGATTGCCTCAAAGAATACCCGAATCATCATGAAAATGCTCAAGGTTTTTTCCAACCAGCTGCGGAGAATCCATAAACAGGTGCAGAACCTCCTCTCCGCGGAGGAGCAGGGAAAGGATCCGGAGGAGGGGCTGTACCAGATCGGTGAATACTATCTCGGCGCGGCAAAATATCCCCAGGCATTGTATGCCTTCAGACGGTATCTGACCTATTATCCCTCGGGCAGGTTCTCCGATCAGGCAACACCCAAGATGGCGCAGGCGGAAGCCAACTGCCAGAAAAAAGGGCATCAGGGCGGAGGCATAGCTCCCGCGGCCGTGACCTCCTTCGATACATCCACGTCCGAAGGCAAGCACCTTTCCGATGTGGCAAAAAAATATTATAACGGCGTAAGTCTGTTCAGCCAGCAGAAATTCGCCGAAGCCTTCAAAGAGTTCAAAAAAATCATAGAACAGAGCAACGATGAGGAATACAAGGCAAAATCAATTTTCGAGGAAGGCAGATGCCTCTTCTCCCTCGGCAGTTATGACGAATGCATTAAACACTTTACCGGCATGATTCAGAAATACCCAAAGCATTCCGAACTGCTGGAGGCCCTTTTTTATATCGGGAACTGTTACGAGAAAAAGAATGCGAAGGAAAAGGCTGTCAGTTTTTACAACAAGATTATTACCATGGCCCCAAAGGATGCGTCCGTGTACAGAAAGGCGAAAAAAGCCGTATCCAGCCTTTAGGAGAATCGAGAATGGCACTGGATTTAGCAGTTTTTGAAAGATTCGCGGTCACCTTTCAGAAAGACGACATTATTTTCTGCGAATACGAACCGGGTGACAATTTTTACCTGATTCAGTCGGGCAGTGTAGAAATCGTCAAGATCATGGGAAATATCGAAAAGATTATCGATATACTCTATCCCGGTGAAATTTTCGGAGAAATGGCCATCCTCGAGGAAGCGCCGCGGTCCGCATCCGCCATAGCCCACGAAAAAGTGAAGGCCCTCGAGTTCAACCGGCAGAATTTCGAAGTGCTCATGATGGGAAATCCCCAGATAGCCCTCAAGCTCTTAAAGCTCTTTACCAAGCGCATCTACGATCAGAAGCGGCGTTTCATGATTCTGACGCTGGACGATGTTCAGGCAAGAATTGCGGATGTGTTCATCATGCTGGCGGAAGGCCAGCCTAACCAGGACGCCGATTCGGACGAACGCGTTTTCAACACCACCGTGGACGATATAGCTCACTGGGCGGGCATGTCGCCGGACAAGTGCAGGCAGGTGGTGAACCACTTCGTCACCCAGCGGCGCATCGAAATACTGGCGGATAAAATCATCGTCAAGAACATCAACGACTTTGTGCGGTTTGTCAATTCGAAACGAAAACGCTAGTTTTCGGGACGTCGGCGCAGCCGGCTGAAAATGATATAAACCATCCAGCAGACTTTACAGACCTCTACATATCAGAAAACCCCGCGGGAAGCGGCGGGAAATGGCCGCGTACGTGTAACTTCAGCCAGAGCTGGAGATCGAATCCAGGACCTGCTCATTACGAGTGAGCTGCTCTACCACTGAGCTACTCTGGCGTAAGACCGCTCAATTATAATCAATACGGAAAAAAAATCAAGCAGGTTAAGCTTTTATCCCGATCTCCGATAATTGTAAAGAGACTACAGGAGGAGGGTTTTATGCTCCGCGGAATGTATACAGGCGCTTCCGGCATGGTGGCGCAGATGCACAAAATGGATATACTAGCCAATAATCTGGCAAATGTGGATGTGACCGGCTATAAAAAGGACACCTCCGTTCATAAGGCCTTTCCCGAACTCCTGCTCCGGCGGATGAACGACGACGGGGTGTACTCGTTTCCCATAGGTTCGGCGGATACATCGCCCATAATCGGCAGACTCGGTTCCGGTGTAGAGCTGAACGAAGCATATACGGATTTTACCCAGGGCGCCTTCAAGCAGACGGACAATCCCTTCGACATGGCCATGGAGGGCAGGGGGTTCTTCGCTGTTGAAACACCCTATGGCGAGAGATACACGCGAAACGGCTCTTTCATTCTCGGCAAGGAGGGCATGCTCCTGACCAAGGAAGGTTTTCCGGTTTTGGGAGAACAGGGCCCGATTTATATAAAGAAAAACAACTTCATCGTGGATCAGAACGGTAACGTTTTCCAGAACGAAACCTTTGCGGCTAATCCGGACCGGCTGGTTTCGATGGAGGAAAACGAATGGGAAAACACTGAATTCCTCGATAAGCTGAAGATTGTGGAGTTCCACAGGGACAGGTACCTGAAAAAGCAG
>SPDA01000684.1 GCA_004525155.1 Spirochaetales bacterium | reverse complement strand
GTGTAACTCCTTTAAATAATTCTGAATATCCAGTTCTTTAGAAAAATATGTAATTTCATTATAAGTCAAAGCAACCATTTGTCAATGTTTTTTTTGATAAATTTTTTTATTCTTATAATTTACTTACGAATTATTCTGCTCTTTTAAATAATAACTTTAAGTATATAAAAATTAATAAGATCATAGTTGAAAGTGTTTTCCTTTTTATAGACAGTTTGCATAAGATAACTTAACATTTGTCTAATATCAATGTTTTATAAGGTATGCCGGATAAAATGCGCAAGGCCTGGGAAAGCGAATAAGGCGGCGCCCAGAGGTGCCGAGACGGTCATCTGTAAACGCCGAACTCCCTTCCTGTTTCAAGCAAGGCCATGTAATTCTCCGGCTTCACATTCGAATGAATACTGTTGCTAGAGGAAAGTATATAGCCTCCCCCGGGCATGCCGATTTCCAGACATTTTTTCGTCTCCTCGACTGTTTCCTCCACGCTCCTGAAGGTGAGCGTGTGGGCGCAGTCGACATTACCCTTGATGGCAATACGGGACCCGTAGGTTTCCTTTATCCGTGCAAGATCCATTCCCGCGATCGGGTCTATGGGATCGAGACAGTCAATGCCCGAGTCCACTATCATGTCGATTAGCGGCATAATGTCGCCGTCCGTATGTTTCAGCACCAGCAGACCCAGCTCCTTGTAACCCTGCATTACCCTTTTAAGTCCCGGGTAAAAAATCTCCCGGAATTGAACCGGAGAAATCATGGGGCCGGAGTTGTAGGCATAATCGTCTCCGGTATATACAATCTTTATACCCCGCTTTACCGCCTCCCTGGCCATGGCCAGGTTTGTGTCCACGCTTATGTCCACCAGGGTCTTTATGGTTTCCGGTTCATCGAGAAGCAGCATCATGAAATGTTCAAACGGCATGAGCCGCGAGGGTATGGAAAAAACATCGTTCAAATGGAGAATAAGTGCTTTTTTCCCGGCGTGTTCCCTTACCGCCCGCTCAATGGAACGGTACCGTTCCGGCTTTCCGGCATCTGGCGGCTTATAGCCTTCCAGGTCCTTCATGGTGCGGATTGGACCGTCCACGGGATAGGAATGAGACTGGGCTGAATCTTTTTTTATCATGCCCCACTCATCCCGTATAAGGCCGCCTGCGATTCTTTCACTTGTATAATCACAATCTATACAGATTGCATCCAGTTCCGCCTTGTAGCAGAATTCTTCGGAATTCAATCCGGGAAAAATGGCCTTCCTTACCGCGGGATCGATAAGCCATTCAAAGGTGGGAACCCGATCCGTGTCCTGCCGCTTAAGAGTTCTCAGGATTCGCTCTTCGGAAGTAAGTTGTTTCATCAAATGATCCTTTAATTCGGTTTATCAGGAACGGAACATGTCAAAAATTGTATGGGATATATCTTTCAACCCCGGGTACAGTTTCCGGTACACTTCAAAATACTGCCTGTACAGTTCATGGTTCGCCTTATCGGGCTCATAGACTGACCCGGCCTTATACACCCGTTTGAAGGCGTCCGCCTCGTCCGCATAGATGCCTGCGCCGATCCCGGCCAGCATTGCCGTTCCGAGGGGTGTCGCTTCCTCGTATCCGGGAACCTCAACCGCTTTACCGGATACATCCGCCTTGTTCTGCATCCAGAACGAGTTGCGCGCTGTGCCTCCGACTGCCACCACCCTTTCAAGCTTTTCGCCCAGGGCTTTTTCAAGGTTGACGATAAACTCCAGAAACTGGTAATCGAGACCTTCGATAAGCGCCCGGAGCAGGACGCCCTTATCGGCGCCCTCGTTCAAACCAGCGAAAGCGCCCAGGGAACGGTTGTCAACATGCGGCGCACCCGCACCGGCAAAATGGGGCAGGAAAAAAACTCCGCGGGAACCGGCAGGCACCTCTTTGGCGAGATCCATAAGCGGGTCCCAGACCGAAACCCCTTTCGCATCGGCAAGTTTCTGTTCTTCCGCGGCGAAATTATTCTTGAACCATTCGAGCATTCCC
>SPDA01000556.1 GCA_004525155.1 Spirochaetales bacterium | reverse complement strand
GTGCAAGTCTGTACAGGAATGTTGCTGACCTCCTGATGGATGCCTATACGGCGCCGGAATTTTACCGGAACCAGATAGACTATTTCGGCGGCAGGATGCTTAAGCTTATCCGGCAGCTGGCCGATGCGGGAGCGGACATTGTCTGCTGCGGCGGAAATGTCGCCAACGGCTCGATGGCGGGCCCCCGGTTTTTTGAGGAAAATGTATTACCCTTTGAAATTGATTTCACGGCGAAAGTCAGGGAAATGGGGGTGTACTATCTCTATCATAACTGCGGCGACGCGAAATCCCTGTATCCGCTTTATTCTTCCGTAGGTATGAATATTTTCGAAACCCTTACACCGCCGCCGGCCGCGGATAACGACCTTCAGGCGGCCTTCGAGATGTTTGACAGCGGTATAGTCCTAAGCGGGGGGGTGGATCAGATCGATTTTCTCGTTCACGCAACACCGGAAGATATTAAAAAAAAGGTAAGGGAGATACTGGCAATCGCCAGGCCTCATGGCAACTTTATACTTGCCGCTTCGGATTATTTCAGCGAAGGCACTCACTACGAAAACGTGAAGGCTTTTGCGGAAGCCGGAAAGGAATTCGGCGCGCTGTAAAAGAAAAACCCCGTCAGGCTAAGGCCACAACTTCAATATTCGCGCCCTTTTCACGGAAGGGTTCCAGGTCCTTTTCGCCTATGCCGTCATCGGTAATGATCAGGTTGACCCCGGAAAGCGGACTGTAGCTCAACAGGGAACTTTTACCGAATTTTTCGGAGTCCGCGAGCACGTAGACGGAGTCCGCGTTATGGCTTACAACATCGTTCATGCGGCAGGTCCATTCGTCCGTGGCCATGAGACCCTTTTCGGAATGGACGGCATCGGCGCCGAAAAAAGCTTTGTGAATATGAACGGATTCAAGGATTTTTTCTGCGAGATGACCGAAGGTGTCCCTTCTGCTCAAGCGGACCTCGCCGCACGCGAGGATCACTTTACAGTAGGGAGCAAGTATTTCGTAATTTACCAGGGAATTGGTCACGACTATTATATCAGTCAGGATTTTAGTTTTGAATTTTAATTCAAGGGCCTCCGCCATTTTGAGCATGGTTGTACCGGAATCGAGGAACAGCAGATCGCCGGATGAAACGATTTCCACTGCCCGGGCGCTTATGCGCGCTTTTTCGTCTATCCGGCGCATGGTGGACAGAATATAGGAATAGGATTGAGATGACTCGGGAAGCAGCTGGATGCCCCCGTGAGTGCGCACAGCGATCCCTTCCGCGGAAAGCTGTGTGAAGAATCTTCTTGTGGTAGCGGGTGATATGCCGATTAGTTCGGAAGCTTCCTGCACATTTATCTTTTGTCGGACCTGCAGTACCTGCAGCAGTTTTTTCTTCCGCGACTCGTTTTTTGTCATTGTAAGGGTAACCTGTCGTCAATAATACAATAGTTTACGAAAAATTGTCAAGAAATTGATTTCAAATGTTATTAAAATTTGCCTATTGCAATCATGTGTATAATCATATTGGTCAGTATCGTGATTGACATAAATTGTCCCAAATGATAAATTCATTTTTCATTTTATTATGCAATGGGGGATTACAATGGCACCGAGAACGATTAAGGCAGGGATTCTTCCTTTATATCTTAAATTATATGAAGAAATTACCCCCGGCGGGTACCGACAGTTCGACGGTTTTATAGGAAGTACCAAAGAATTACTTGTAAAAGCCGGCCTGACTTTGATTGATCCGGGTGTGGTCTTTGAAAAAAGCCATGTTGCAAAAGCGGAAGAGCTGTTCCTGCGTGAAAATATTTCTTTTATTGTTACCCTTCACCTCTGCTATTCCCCGAGCCTGCTTATTGCGGATTTTCTGAAAAAACTGCATCTTCCTGTTATCATCCTGGATACCACCCCTGATTTTTCATTCGAAAACATGCAGGATGATTATCTTTTGAAAAACCACGGCATCCACGGCGTCATGGATTTGACCAGCGTACTGCGTTCCAGGGGAATTCCTTTTACCGTTGTGTCCGGTCATGCGGAAAATCCTGATTTTACCGAATCTTTGACAAAAACTGCGCGGGCCTATGCCGCCGCTTCACTGTACCGTAATCAAACAATAGGGATTACGGGTAAACCCTTCGAGGGCATGGGGGATTTCGCCGTAGATTTCGGCCGGCTGAAACAGGCTTTCGGTATTACTGTTAAGGAGATCCCCGCGGCGAGGCTCATCGAGGAAGGCGAAAGGGTGGCGGATGGGGATATCGAGGCGTCCATGAACGAGGAGAAGAGCAGGTGGGATACCGGCAGGGTTTCCCCGGAAGCATACCGGGATTCGGTGCGCACCTATCTCGCCCTCAAACGTATCGCCGGAAAAGAAGGATTGTCCGGCTACACCCTGAATTTCCAGTTTATCACGGAAGGCATGGCGACTCCCTTTTACGCCTGCAGCAGACTCATGGGGGAGGGCAGCGGTTACGGCGGCGAAGGCGACGTGCTGACCGCGACCCTGGGGGCGCCTTTGAATCTCCTTTCGGAAGCCGCGAAATTCGACGAATTTTTCTGCGCGG
>SPDA01000056.1 GCA_004525155.1 Spirochaetales bacterium | reverse complement strand
GTTTCGATGAATTGTATCTCGAACAGGCTGATTTGAAAGTGAGCGGCGGCATTACCGGAGATTTTTATTATGAAAACTCCGATTTCCTGATAAGCCTGGGGACCTTCCAGCTGCTGCGGACTTTCAAATTTCATCAGACTGTCAGTTTCTACGGGACAGACTTTCCCTACCTGCCCGAAGGCGCAAGTTCGGCGTCATTTGTAAGCTACAGTGAAGCGGAAACGAATCTGGCATATACCGGCCTGGGAATACGTTTCCAGGTCCGCTGGGACAGCATTTCCTTTTACCTTTCCGGCGGGCACAACCTGCTCCTGCCGGCGCTGGAGATCGGCAGCCCTGTCTCACTGAACGATTTTTATGATGAAAAAAATGCCGCGGGGTCAAGCTCCTTTTTCCACTCGATTAAGCTCCAGGCTGGTCTGCCGGGAATTCTGTCTTCCATGTTTTCAGCGGATTCGGGGTTTTCGGGAGACAGGCTCTCCCAGCACTGGGCCGGCTCCCTGTCCTCGGCCTGGTCCCCTCCTTTTTCCCTCCGCGCTGCTTCGGATTTCAGCCTAGCCTCCGGGGACTTTGTCTATGCTCCGGGCGCCTATTTCGATACCTGGGCGCGGAGTTTCACCTACATTGTTCCGCGGATTTCCGATGCCGCTTCCGAGCGCTCCTTTTCCGCGTCCTTCCTGGCCCAGGTTTCCGGGACCCTTCCGGCTTTTTCCCTTAAGGCCGATACGGGGAGCCTCGTCTCCGGTACCGATATACGGCGCCAGCGGAACCGCGCCGGTATCGAACTCTCCGCGCCGCTTGCCGTTCCCCTGGGTCTGCAGGAAAAATTGACCCTGACGCCGTCATATAAAAGACTGTTAACCCATATTCTTCCCGCCGGACTTTCGCCCCTGTTCGAGAGTGATTTCGCACTCCTGGGACAAACGTTCGCGACACAGCAGTATTTTTACCGGAATATCCCGTTTCAGGAATTGTTTTCCCCGGAACCGGCGCAGACCTTCAGCCTCCAGTCCGAAGGGGCGGTATACAGCCTTTATGAACCGTCCTTCAGTTTCGCGGTAGAGAGGGCGTACTCTTCAAGGATTATTGATCTGATAGTTCCGTCCCTGTACCGCGCGGAGCTCAAGAAAAGTTTCAGGCGGCAGGAAGACAGCTTAAGCTTTGAGACAACCTATTCTCTGGGCCTTACAACCGCGGCGATAAATCTTTTCGGCAGGCTTGGCGCATATCCCTTTCTCCTGCTCTACGATACGGATGAAATCACCTGGTCCGCCGCTCTCGATTTGACCTATGACGGAACAGGGACGGCACAGAGGATAGAGCTTGTACTTCAGCAGTATGGCTCTTTCCTCCAGGGCAGGGACAATCTGTTTACTTTTGAAAACAGGTTCTCGAAAGTATGGATCGACACTCCTTCCTGGTCCGACGAGATAACATTGGCCCTGACCTGGGTAAGCCCCACCGCCATCAGATTGAATCTGGACTACCTCAAGGACAAAGGAGACCCCTATTTTAAAAGCAGGGAGCATTTCTCCCTCGGTCTTGCTCCCCGGGGACAGGACGATCCTTCGACAGGCGTGAATATCATGGCCGGCCACGAAACCTCCCTGGTTATCGATGATGCCGGGTACGGGAAGGCCTTTCTCGACCTGGGATTCGACAGCTCCGCCGCTCAGCTTTTGAGGTTCGGGTTCAGGGCCGGCATTGAAGTCAAGCTGACTTTTTAACCTTTCTTTACTGCGAGAAGCTCGTCCCGGATTACGGCGGCTTCCTCGAATTCGAGGTTCTTCGCATGTTCCAGCATCTGCTTTTCCAGCTGCCTGATGTACGAATCGCGGTCCTTCGGGATCAGCAGGTTATAACTGTTTCTCATTATTTCGAGAGTGAGTTCCTCGGTTTTGCGCTTTTCTGCGGTCCGGCGGATGAGAATGTCCTGTACCGCCTTTACTATCGTCTGGGGCGTAAGACCGTGGAGCCTGTTGTGCTCTGACTGGATCTGGCGTCTTCTTGCCGTCTCGCGTATCGCCTCCTCCATGGCGGAGGATACCTTGTCCGCGTACATGATGACGGTACCGTTCACGTTCCTGGCTGCCCGGCCGATGGTCTGGATGAGGGAAGTGGCGGACCGAAGAAAACCTGTTTTGTCGGCGTCAAGAATCGCAATGAGTGAAACCTCCGGAAGGTCCAGTCCCTCACGGAGGAGGTTAATCCCCACAAGCACGTCGAAAAGGCCCGAACGGAGGTCCCGCAGGATCTCGACGCGCTCGATCGTTTCGATGTCGGAATGGAGATACCGGACCTTAAGCCCCATGCCCGAAAGGTAATCGGTGAGATCTTCCGCCATTTTTTTTGTAAGGGTGGTAACCAGGGTCCTCTCCCCCCCGGTGATGCGCTTTTTTATTTCGTGATAGAGGTCCTCAATCTGCCCGGTGCTGCCGCGCACCACTATTTCGGGATCGAGAAGGCCCGTGGGCCGTATGACTTGTTCCGCGATGTTCTCGGATTTATTAAGCTCTTCCTCCCTCGGCGTGGCGCTGACAAAAATACGCTGGTACTGCATGCTTTCGAATTCGTCGTAATACAGGGGCCTGTTATCCAGAGCCGAGGGCAGCCGGAATCCGTAGTTGACAAGGGAAAGCTTACGAGATCTGTCCCCCTCGAACATTCCCCGAATCTGGGACAGAGTTACGTGGGATTCGTCGATAAAGGTAAGAAACTTTTCGGGAAAATAATCTATCAGTACAGCCGGCCGCTCCCCCTCCTTCCGGCCGCTCAAGTGCCGGGAATAGTTTTCAATGCCCGAGCAGTAACCGATTCCCTTGAGCATTTCAAGATCGTATTCCGTCCTGGTCTTGAGCCGCTGGGCCTCCACCAGCTTGTTCTGTCCGAGCAGTGTTTCGTACCTTTCGTCCAGTTCGGCGCGGATGACATCCACGGCCTTTACGACGTCTTCATGCTGTATGACGAAGTGTTTGGCCGGGTAGACCGTACATTCGGTAAGTTCCTCGATAACGGAAAAGTCGAGGGGATTGAGCCTTGTTATTCTCCGTATCTCGTCCCACTCCTGTTCGATCCGTAAGGCTTCTTTCATATAAGCCGGATAAATTTCGAGCACGTCCCCGCGGATTCTGAAATTTCCCCTTTCAAGGACATCGTTGTTTCTCTCGTATTGAAGGGTGACGAGTTTTTTCGCGATGTCCGCCAAGGGATAAACTTGTCCCCGGGAAAGCTTGATTCGCATATCGTGGAAGGAGGCAGGGCTCCCGAGACCGTAGATGCAGGAAACGGTGGCCACGATTATAACATCCCTGCGCTCCATGAGGGCGGAAGTTGCGGAGAGCCGCATACGGTCTATCTCGTCATTAATCGAGGAGTCTTTTTCGATATACAGATCTTTTGAAACCACGTAGGCTTCCGGCTGATAATAATCGTAATACGAAACGAAGTATTCAACCGCGTTGTTGGGGAAAAATTCGGAAAACTCCCGGTACAGCTGGGCCGCGAGGGTCTTGTTATGGGAAATGACAAGAGTCGGCACCTGGGCATTCTCGATGACCTTGGCCATGGTGAACGTTTTACCGGACCCCGTTACGCCTTTTAAGGTCTGGCATTTGTATCCCTTCGCAAGGCCGGAAGAAAGGGATGCGATTGCCTGTGCCTGATCGCCGGCAGGTTCAAAGGACGAGACAATTTCAAATTTTCCCGGTTTCATTGATGTTCACTCTTATTCGAAGGTTGCGTTTTTCGGTCTTTCGGACAGGGTAACGATAATATCCTTTTTCTTCTGCCCGCGGTACACCACCACTTTTACCTTTTCCCCGGGCTTGTTGTCTTCCAGGGAACTGTACAGGTCCGCCCAGGACTCGATAGCCAGCCCGTCTACTTCCACGATGATGTCCCCTCCAATGTATATGGTCGAACGGCCGTACCGTACTGGTTTCGTTCCGCCCAGGATTCCCGCGGCATCTGCGCTGCTCTTTGCGGAGACCTGGGAAACGAGCAGCCCCTTGGAGACGGGCAGGTCGGCGTATTTGACCAGTTCGGGAAAGAGCTGGACGGGAATTATGTCTATCCATCCCCGGCGTACGGTACCGAACTGGATAAGTTCCGGAACTACACGTTTTGCCGTATCGACGGACACGGCAAAGCCGATGCCTACTGAACCGCCGGAGGGGGAATAGATCATGGTATTAATGCCGATCATCTTTCCCTGGGAATCGAGCAGGGGGCCGCCGGAATTACCGGGATTGATGGAGGCGTCCGTCTGGACCATGTCCTTTATTACCAGTTCATTGCTCGTGCGCACGGGCCGCCCGAGACCGGACACGATGCCGGTCGTCAGCGTCCGTTCATAACCGAAGGGGTTCCCGATGGCCAGGACTTTCTGGCCCACCTTGAGATCGGAGGAGGATCCGAAAGGAATAACGACAAGGTTTTCGTTTCCCGGGTTGAATTTGACAATGGCCAGATCGTTTTCGGGGTCCGTTCCCACAACCTCGCCGTCGAACTGATTGCCGTCCGCCAGGTTGATGAAAACCTTGTAGGCGTTCTCCACCACGTGCTTGTTCGTGAGAACGTAACCGCGCTTGTCGATGATAGACCCGGAACCGCTTCCCCCTTCCTGCGGAACAGGTTCGAGGAACCAGTTGTAGGCGACTATTTCTGTTGTTATGTTTACGACCCCGCTGTTGAACTGCTCGTACACGCTGATATTGGACATTTCATCCGCCGAATAGGTATCCGAAGAACGTACCGGGGTTATCCTGGAGGACTGCACTGCCTCTTTCTTTTCTTCGAAAGCCGGGGCTTCTACCGGCGCAGCGGCAGCCGCAAGGGGTTTCTCCGGAAGCGTATCCTTTTTTTTGAATATCCCGAAACCAATCGCAAGAAGTACGATAAGTATACAGGAAGCGAGGGCAATCAGTATTACCTGACCTTTCGTATATTGTTTCACTGGGTTTCCTTCCAATCCTATACATATATAATACCCAAGGTCAGGTCCAGTGCCAAGCTGTTTTATGCGACATTTACGGAGAGCTTTTCCAGAAATAATGAGAATCGCCGTACCGGCGGTGCTGGACAGCCTCCAGCACATGGTATTTTCCGATTTTTTCATCCCCGCTTACATCAGCTATGGTACGGGCAACCTTGAGTATGCTGTGGCAGGCGCGGGAAGAAAGGGACAGTTTTTTTACGGCCCGTACGAACAGCTCTTCCAGCTCCGGAGAAAGTGTGCAGAACCGCCTTACGAGGCCCGGAGGTATGCGGGAGTTGAAAGTGAAACCGGAAGTTCCGTAACGTTTTTTCTGCCTCTCCGCGGCCTCTCTTATCCTGTTCTTTACATTGATGGCGGGTTCAGGCTCACTGCCTACGAGGTCCGTCACCGCGGCCGGTTTTACGGGGACCCGCAGATCGATCCTGTCCAGCAGGGCGCTGCCGATCCTTTTCCAGTACAGCGTTATTTCATGGAGGCTGCAGAGGCAGGCTGCCTCGTCCCTGCCGAGATTACCGCAGGGGCAGGGATTTGCCGCCATAATCAGCATGAAATCCGCCGGAAACCAGCAGGTGCCGGCGGCCCTGGCAATATCCACCCTGCCGGTTTCAATGGGTTCCCGAAGGCTCTGGAGCAGGGGTTTCCGGAATTCAGCGGCCTCATCGAGAAAAAGAATACCTTTATGGGCTAGGGATATTTCACCGGGTTTGACCTGTTTGCCCCCGCCTATCATACCCTCCATGCTGGCGGAGTGATGCGGTATCCGGAACGGCGGGGCCGTTATCAAACCCTGGTGAAAGGGCAGAGTGCCGGCGAGGGAGTGGATTCGCGTTACTTCGATGGAATCTTCCCTGGTGAGGAGCGGCAGCAGGCCGGGCACCCTCCTGGCTGCCATGGTCTTGCCGCTTCCCGGGGGACCGAAAAGAAACAGGTTGTGCCTGCCCGCGGCCCCGATTTCCAGTGCTCTGCGCAGAACATCCTGCCCCTTGATATCGGAAAAATTCTCCAGCTCCGGATTATTTCCTGTATTGGCCTCTTTCGAAAAAGCGTACACCGGCGCCGCTTTTAACCTCAGTACATGGGCGGCTTCCCGCAAATGACGTATGCCGAGGACGAGGCCCCGTGAGGCTGCCCTCGCTTCGAGCACATTCGCCTCGGGCACCACGAAGCGTGTAATTCCGCGGGAAAGCCCCGTCAGGGCCGCGGCAAGGACACCGTGAACAGGCCTTATCCCGCCGTCAAGCTGCAGTTCCCCCAGAACCATTACGTCCGGACGTTCATGCTCCTCCTCTATCTGGCCGGAAGCGCGGAGAATCCCCAGGGCTATGGGCAGGTCGAAGGAAGCGCCCTCCTTCCTGATGCCGGCGGGTGAAAGATTGACAAGGATTCTGTCCGACGGAAATTCGAACCCGCAGTTGCGGATAGCAACACGGACCCTCTCCCGCGATTCCTTTACCGCGCCGTCCGGCAGGCCAACGATATCCACCCCGGGTATGCCCCGGCGGATATCCACCTCTATGGTGACCATGTAACCATCAAATCCCGCAGGCGAGAAAGCGAAAATATGCATTCCTGTATCCCCCTGTAAGGTAATAAGGGGAAAAGGGTTCTGCTGATTTTAAAATTTATAAAATACCCGGATTCAGGGGCGGTTTTTCTTTATTTCCTGCTGAACCAGGGCATCGCAGGCTTCGTTCAATTCGTTCCCCACATGTCCCCTTACCCAGTGCCAGGTCACCTTGAGGGAAGCGTCCAGGGCAAGGAGGTTCTTCCAGAGGTCCTGATTTTTTACAGGTTCCCTGTTCGCCGTAAGCCAGTTGTTTTTTACCCACTTTTTTATCCACGAAGAAATCCCCTGCTGAACATACCGGGAATCGGTATGGAGGTTGATGACGCAGGGTTTCCCGCCGGTAGAAGATGCAAGCCCTTCAGCGAACGTGAGGGCATCGATAACAGCTGTCAGCTCCATGCGGTTGTTTGTCGTCACGGGGCAGAAACCGCTTCTTTCAGTCACCTTCCCGCCCTGCTCCAGGACCCAGGCCCAGGCCCCGGGACCGGGGTTGCCGCTGCAGCCTCCGTCGGTATGGATGGTTATCACTTCATGTATCATGCGTGCTTCCTCTCATGGGTAAATTTTCCTAAATCCCGGCACCCGGGAACGCACGGTAAGAGAAAGAGGGGATGCGTTTCCGCTTTTAAGGTAGTGGTATCCGATACCCGCGATCATGGCTGCATTGTCCGTACAGAGGACTTTCGACGGAAGCACCACCTGGACGTTTTTCAAAGCGAGAAGTCCTCTGCGCAGACTGCTGTTCGCAGCGACGCCGCCGCCGGCGACTATGCGGCTAATACCGAAATCCCTGACTGCCCGTTTTACCCTGCCCAGGAGCATCTGTATGGCGGCCTTCTGAAACGACGCGGCAATATTGCAGTCGTTCTTTTCGAAATCCCTGTTCCAGAACTGGTCGAGCTGGTTTATGACCGCAGTCTTCAGTCCGGAGTAGGAAAAATCATACCTGTGCTCGCCCTTGTGAAGCGAAGGCATGGGAAAGGAAAAAGCCTTTTCATTGCCCTGCTCCGCGAGTTTTTCAATGGCCGTTCCGCCCGGATAACCGAAGCCGAAGTGCTTCGCCACCTTGTCGAAAGCCTCACCGCAGGCATCGTCGATGGTGGTTCCTATCACATTCATCGTGTCGAAATCTTCCACCAGGGCCAGAATGGTATGACCGCCGGAAACGAGCAGGCCGAGATACGGATACGCCACTTCCTGCTCCAGGCGGGGAGCATAGAGGTGGGCCTTGATATGATTTATCCCTGCCAGGGGTTTTCCCGAGGCCAGGGACAGTCCTTTAGCATAGGATAGCCCCACCAGGAGACTGCCTATGAGCCCGGGTTCCACGGTTACCGCTATGCCGTCAATGGCCCCGATTTCTGTCCGGCCTTCCTTGAACGCGCAGGCTACGACATCCTGAATCCATTCCGTATGCATTCTGGAGGCAAGTTCCGGCACCACGCCGTCGTAGGGAGCGTGAACGGGTATCTGTGACCGTATGACATTGGCGAGGATTGTTGTACCGTCTTCCACCAGCGCGGCGGAACACTCGTCGCAGGAGGTTTCAATTCCGAGAATTGTCATAAGCATCCAGTATGAAGTCAGTTATACTCGTAAAGATGAATCCTTTTTCCACGATTTCTTTATAATGCGCCGTAAGATAATCGGCAAGCGCGCCGCACTGGACATGCCCAATCATGATCACGAATCCGCGGTCCTCCGCCAGCGCGAGCCCCGACTGGACAGCCTCCCGAATGTAGTCCTCGCTGCATTGATTGTCGAGAAAGATCTGCCGTTTCACGTAGGGAACCCCGAGCTCCGCTGAAACCTCCCCTACCACGCTGTTTTCGGAAGTGAGGCTGTCGATGAAAAAAAGGCTTTGTTTCTGCGCGAAACGGAGAACTCTTTCCATGATTGTCCTGTCCGCGGTAACCGCAGAACCCATATGATTGTTTATACCGACGGCATCCGGCAGGTCCGCGAGGTTTTTTTCAAGAATCCGGTCGATTTCATCGCCGGTGGCGGCGCTGTAAAGGCCGCCGGGTCCCATGTTATTTCCGTTCACCGATTCCATGGGCTGATGAAGCAGGATATCGACACCGTGCTCCCGGATACGCTCCGCCGCTGCACGTGTAAAAGGGAGTCCGGGCAGAACCGCAAAGGTGAGATCTCCCGGGAAGGCAAGATACGGGTCGAGCTGGAAAACATTGTTGCCCACATCATCGACAAGGACCATTATTTTTTTAAGACCCGGTTCCTGCCGGCTGGCGGTCCCGGCAGCGGTACCTGTTTCCGTTCCTGCAGGCTCCGGCACCTGCTCAGGAGCGGGTATCTCCGGAGGAGTCTCTTCCGGCAGGG
>SPDA01000274.1 GCA_004525155.1 Spirochaetales bacterium | reverse complement strand
GTTTTGTCCCTGATCTCGTCGATTTCATAAAAAGCTTCCTGGTAGAAGGCGGCGATTTTCGCTCCCTCAATGGATGAGTTACCGACGAATTCGATCCTCTCTCTCGGCATGGCCGGAATAAGCCCCAGGGCTATTGCGTTCTCTATGTCGAGATAATTTCCGAAGGCGCCGGCAATGTAAAAATGAGCTATATCCGAAAATGAAAGGTCGAGTCTTTCCATGAGAATCTTCATTGCCGCGAAAATGGCGGCTTTGGCGGTAATTATGTTTTCGATGTCCGTTTCAGTTATGAAGACATCATGTTTTACCTCTGCCGACTTCTTGTCTGCCAGCACATAACGCCGAATCCCGTCGACAGTACGTATCCTCGGATTGACTCCCGCGATGAACTTCCCCCCCCTGTCGATAAGGCCTTCCTTGAGCAGCATTCCGATAACATCGATGATACCGGAACCGCAGATACCTTTGGCAGGGACGCCGCCGATCGTTGAGTAAGATATCGAGCCGTTAAGCTTGAACACCTTCTCAATGGCTCCGGATTCCGCCCGCATGCCGCAGGCCACGCTTGCGCCTTCAAGCGCGGGTCCGGCGGAGGCCGAACAGGCAACCAGCCATTCCTTGCTGCCCACGATTATCTCCCCGTTCGTGCCTATGTCGAGAAGGAGGCAGAGTTCTTCGGAATGATGCAGCGCGGTGGCGAGAACCCCGGCGCTTAAATCGCTTCCTACCCAGCTTCCTATGCCGGGCAGGGAATACAGCAGTCCGCGCGGATTGATTTCGATGCCCACCTCGGCCGCGCGCAGGGGAGGCGGAGCTACGGTAGCCGCGATAAAGGGATGCCGCCGTATGTTCTCTGTCGGAAGACCGAGCAGGAAATGCCCCATGACAGTGTTCCCGGCGCAGATTACGGCATTGATATGCTTGAGGGGAATCTTCTTTTCCTTTGCGAGACCGAATATGAGCTGGTTTATATCCGTAACCAGGAGCCGCTGGAATTCGAGTACGCCTCTTTTCTCCGCGCCCATCATTCTGCCGGTCACTTCCCTTCCGTATACCCCCTGGCTGTTGAAACAGGCCTTTGCATCGAGGGTTTCGAAAGAGTCGTGCTTGACCAGGTGAGCGACGATGGTGGTGGTTCCCATGTCCACGATGACCATGTAATTATCGTCCGCGCTGTTCCCCGGATCGATGCTCATCACCTCCGCGACTTCCCGGCGAAGACCCACGGTAGCGGTTATTTTATACCCGCTAGCCCTCAAGGTTGCGGGAAGGGTCTTGATAATCTTTAAGCCCATCTGCAAGGAGGCATTGTTCACCTTTTTTTTCAAAGCTTCGCAGACACGCTGATGGTCCGCCGTATTGCTTACCAGGGAAGGTTCCGGAAGTTCGAGGTAAATTTTCGAGACCAGCGGTGAGGGCGTATAGTTTCTGAAAACGTTAATCTCTTTCCGGAGGTCTTTGAAACGCTTTGCATCCTCGTCCGCTATTATCTTTTCCTTTGCCCAGGTTTCTTCCGGTATTTCGGCGACGATGTCCTGAGTAACCCGCGACGTGCAGGCAAGAACCATGCCGCGGCGGATTTCCTCCATTGTGAGCTTGCCTGAGACTTCCCCCTGGACCTGCCCCTTTTTGACAATCATCCGGCACCTGCCGCAGATGCCGTCGCCTCCGCACAGGTTGTTTATCGTAATCTGTGCTTCCGCCGCGGCTTCGAGCAAGGTCGTTCCTTCGGGTACCTTGACGGTGATGTTTTGGGGATGAAAAGTCACCGTAAAATCGGGCATATGCTTACGACCAGTTCTTTACAAGGAATGCGGGAATTTCCCGCGCATTTTCGGGACCGATAATGACTTCCTTCCATTCGGAAGTATCCTCAATTTCCGCCCTGAAGATGGGAAGCAGTCCGGGTATGATGAGTTTCCTGTGCTTGACCCTCTCTGCAACCTTCTGCGCAGCCAGCGCCTTCACCACTTTCTCCGCGGAAATCTTGTCGCCGGCATAGGCGTTGAGAACGCCCAATCCCTCAGTGTCCACAACGCAGATAAAGGCCGGCACCTTGCTTCGTTCCACTTCCCCTTCGACGCTGAAATAGGTAAGGGAAAAATTGGTGGTAAAGAGCACGGGCGAATTCTCCGTGGGACTGCCTATTTCGTAGAGTTTTACCTCCACCGTGTTGGGGACCTGCGGGTCAGTATACACGTCCTGCACCGTAGTCATAATGGGCAGAAGTTCCCAGGGTTCCATGCCGCGGATCAGCACAATGCCGCAGTATTTGGCTGCGTACACCGCGCCCATGATGGTTTCCATTTCCGGGTTCTGTTCCTCGCACTCCATCATCGATGGAAAACCGAAAGGCCGGAACTGTTTTTTAAGGGCCGCCCTCCTGGCTATGGTGAGATTCCGTATGGTATCCGCATGTTTTCCGCCCTTGAAGGCGAGAATTATGTCCTCGACGCCCTTGTCTTTGGCCTGCTGGCTCATGGTTTCGAGCTCCTCCAGATTTTCACCGTGAACGGCAAGGGGAAGCTTCATCTCCGCGGCCATGGCAGCGAACGCGTCCAGGTTTGATTTATCGGCGTAGTAGATAAGCGGTCTGGCAGCCTTGATAGCGTCCGCAGCCTTTTTCATGGAATCCGGATTTTTTCCCATGAGGATTATGGGTACGGAGCTTTTTTCCGCGGCTGTTTTCGCCCTTGCCGCCGGATCGGCTGCGCCGTCCAGTTCGACGGCTGCGAATGCCACCTTGAGAGTGGCGCCGACGCGCACAAAAGAAGCCTTGTTTATTTTATCTATCTTCGATGCAAAATCGGCATCCGAAAGAGAGGAGGGCAGAACCACGCCCAGTCCTGTCGCCCTGTGGAATTTTTCCTCGTGCCTGAACATGACCGTTTCCTGTCCGAGTTCAAATATTTTATCGCCGGCCCCGATGCGGACAAGCTTCATGGGAGGCGCGGACGCTTCAGAGAGCGCCGAGTTCCCTTCCGAGGAGAGATGGGGACAGTCGGTAACTGACCGCTGCTTGGCGGCAACCTGCATGGCAAAAGCCATACATGTCGGCAGTCCGCAGTCTTTGCAGTTGGTCTTTGGAAGATTCTTGTAAATTTGCATTCCGGTTAAAGCCATATGATTCCTCCCTTGTCAGTATTGTAGTTAAAAGAGCGGTTCCATCTCGAATACGGGATGTCCCACTTCCTGCAGTTTTTCCACGAGTTTTTCAGGATCATCGGCATCTTCCTCCGTGAGGATCTTGTCGTACATGTCCTCCATACCCATGCGCTTAAGCTGGGCTTTAAGCCTGTCTCCCACTTCCTCTTTGAGCTGTTTGGTCATCCAGACTATCCGCCTCTGTGCGCCCTCCGCGGAAATGAATTTGGGACTCGAAATATACATCTTGCCGATGCCGGTAAAACCGGGCGTCTGAACTCCGCCGCCTATCTGGCCGGCCAGAGAGGAGAAGGTCATGCCGATTGGGGTCATGCCTGTAAAGTCCCGATCCACAATCATTATGCCGTTTGCCTCCGGCACCACTGCAGCTATGCATTCGAAACAGCCGCAGGAGGTCATCGGCTCCTCCATGATGGAGTAGGCATTGAATTTCTTGAGGTTGCCGTTGGATTTTATGTCTATGTATGCATTCGCGTTTTCCCACTGTCCCTTGGCAGGGTCAATGACGGCGCCTTTTTTCACCGGTTCGTTGGGACCATGCGTGTTAATCTGGAAGGATGCCTTGCAGTCGAGCCAAGTGTACGCTCCGCAGAGCCCGAGCCTTTGCGGCGTCACGATACAGACATGGTTCGGCGCGTAAGACTGGCACAGCGTGCAGGAGTAGAAATCTTCCACATCCTCGTCCGTCATGTTGCCTATTTTATCATCGCGGTGGCTGTAGATTTCCTTTGCCTTGCCGAGAATGTCCGCGACCTTTGCCGCGTCCGTGTAGATTTTCACCTGAACACGGTCCACGATTTTAGAGAATTCCTCATGCATCTTGGCAAGGAGGATCTCGCCGAAGTCCTTTATCTTGAAACCTTTTGCGTTGGCATTTTTGCTTATGCGCACCCAGATTATGGACCGCTGGCCCATGTGAAAAATGCCGTTGGCGCACGAAATGAACTCGTGAATCCTGCGTTCGAGAACACTTTCGAAGTCCTCCTGGAATTCACGGCCCGCCACTTCCACGACGATTCCGAGGGGATAGGCCTGGCCTTCCTTCATCTGGTCCACCTCTGGCCCGATAACCTCGATTTTGCCGTCTTCCACCGCATCGAGAGGTTTGGTCTTAAGCAGCTCGAAGGCATCGGTGTACTTGCCGCCGAACTGGACAAACATGTCCTCCTTCCGGACGCGCTCACCTTCAAACCCGGCGCCGTAGGGAACCGGAATCGGGATGTTCTCCATTTTAACGGTAAGACCCCTGAGCTCGATGGCCCGGCTTATTATCTCGTC
>SPDA01000004.1 GCA_004525155.1 Spirochaetales bacterium | reverse complement strand
CCTCGAGGGCCTTGAGGTCTTCGTCCTTTATGTTCTGGAGGGCGGCGAAATAATAATAATACCCCTCTCCAAGGGAATGACTTATAACGAGACGGCGGTCCGGAAAAACCCTTTTTGCCGCGATGGCCAGGAGAAAGCACAGGGTCTGCCTGTAAACAATGGACCCCTCAAGGCTGCCGGAAAATACGGGTTTTATGTCCGCGTTTATGTCGACCCGGTACGAAAGGCTTACCACCTTGTTGTTCACCATGGCTGCAATAAGACATTCGCCGTTTTGCTTAGGGTCGGATTGGAGCTCCTTGTAATCCGGGTGCATGCGCAGGAGCTCCGCCGCCGACGTGCCGCTTGCCACGGAAAAAAACATATCTTTGGAAGGTTCCGAAAAAATGTGCACGGTTATTGTGTTCATAATGGCACTTTATTTGACGTTTTCCAGGGATTCTATTTCTTTCTTGCTCAAGGGCCTGCTTACGTTTATTCCCGAGGTGCCGCCTGTATGGAGAAGCGGCTGCTCCCGGAAAGGCGCATCCAGTTCATTCACGAGGAGCCGCACGATGGGGTGCCTTGGATTGCCGGGGTCCGTCTCCATTACGATTCCCTTAGCGCCGCTGGAGAGAAGCACATAGGTGCCGATGGGGTATATGGAAAGAGTGAAGACCAGCACCTTCATGACCTGTTCGTCGAAGAGCTTTCCCGCGTTTTTCAGAAGGTTCATCATGCCGGAGTGGCCGTCGCTTTTCTCTCTGAAGGGCCTGTCGGAAACAATGGCTACATAGGAGCTCGACACCGCGATTACCTTTGCGAAAAACGCTATTTTTTCTCCCGTCAGCTGCCTTGGGTATCCCGAACCGTCGACTCTTTCGTGGACTTCCAGAACGGCCCTGCACACCATCATGGAGAAACTGGCTTCCTTCAAAATGCGGAATCCGATGATTGTATGGGTGTCGAGTTTCTTTTTGTCTTCCGGATTTATGCTCTTGTTGCTCAGGTACAGCTGTGGAGGCAGGCGGAGCATGCCGATTTCATGGAGAAGCGCCGCCGTGCCGAGTTCAATCTGCTTGAATATCGGCAGTTTCAGAACGTCTCCGAGGAGCAGGGCTATGATCGTGGTTTTGACAGACTGGGAAATGATATAATTATGTTCGGGCGAATTGAGTTCCGCGAGACGGAGTATGTATTTTTTCCTCGCCTTGACCATCGCTATCATTTCCTTGATTTTCTCCGAAATGGTAGAGATGCTAAATTCGTTTTTTTCCAGGAACCGCTTGAAAACCTGGGCCAGGAAATTATTCATGCCGATAAAGAACTTGACTGTTTCCGCCATGCGTTCCTTGTCCTTGACATCTTCCGTGATAATCGCGGAGGAAGCCCCGTCTGGCAAGGCGGAAACGGCGCCCTGACCGGTATCCGGCGGTGCTTCAGCGGGGACGCCGTCTGTAAATACTTTGGAGTAGCCCCAGGTCTGCAGGCGTGTTTTCATATCCTGCGCAACGGGAATGTCCGGGGAAAGAAGTATGTACTTTTCGTCGAGAAATACCGGTTTGTCCAGATAGGACCCTACCGGCAGATTTGTCACTGTCACAGCTTTCATGATACGCCGTTGACCCCTTACAAATTATAAATTACACTTTCTCCTTATATTATAGGAGACATTTGGTGAAATTTAAGACAATTTTTTTAATATTCAATATAGTCCTGATTTTTTCCTTCGCGATTATCTATATTATGCCTCTTATCATGCTTGGTTGGGAATATACCCGCCTTTTCTGGACCAAAAACTGGTTTCTCCCGGTCATCTTCATGCTTGTAATCGGCATATTAAACACTTATTTTATCATAAACTGGAAACTATTTCACTACCTTGAAAAGGAAGACTGGGAAAGCCTTATTACCCATATAGAAGGGAAACTCTACAGGGAAGGCCGGTTCAGGGAGCAGTTTATCCGCATCCTGGTCAATGCCTATCTTGTGAAATCCGATATATCCGCCATTGAAAAGGTGGAAAAGGAGATACGGAACAGGAAACCCTCCCTGCTGCCCAAATTCGCCCTGCAGCTCGGCATTCCCCACCTGCTGCGGAATGAGCCGCGGGATATGCTCGACTATTACGGGGCCTTCCTCCGGAGCGCTCCCGGCCAGGATCGGGACTGGATTCAATGGAATTATGCTTTCGCACTCCTGCTCAACGAGAAGCGGGAAGAATCGAAAGAGGAGCTTAGGGTCCTGTCGGAAAAAATCAGTGAGCCCCTTCTGAAGCTGCTTGTTCTCTACCTGCTCGATTCTTTTTCCCGCTCGGACGATGCGGTTAAAGACCTGGTTGATTCGGGCAGGAAGGAACTCAGGGAAAAAGCGCCCTCGGGTTCCTGGGAACAGATTACGGAGAGAAACCGCATGAACGTGCAGGTGGTGGTCTTGTCAAAGCTTATTAAAGATGCGCAGAATTGGCTGTTCGGCAATACCTGATGTTCGTATATACTGCCGCCAAGAGGAAACAGCCATGGCTGACGTAAAAAAATCGAAGAAACTGGAAAATGTCTGTTACGATATAAGGGGGCCTGTTCTTGCCGAAGCGCGGCGCCTGGAGGAGGAGGGTTACCGCATCCTCAAGCTCAACATCGGCAATACCACGCCCTTCGGGCTCAACGCTCCCGACGAAATGGTCCACGACGTCATTCTCAACCTTTCCGAGGCCCAGGGGTATTGCGACAGCAAGGGGCTTTTCTCCGCGCGCAAGGCAGTCATGCAGTACTGCCAGCAGAAAGGCATACCGGATGTGGCCATAGAAGATATCTATATCGGGAACGGCGTGAGCGAACTCATTACCATGTCCATGCAGGGGCTTATCAACGAGGGCGACGAGATGCTGATACCCATGCCCGACTACCCCTTGTGGACAGCCGCGGTTACCCTGGCAGGCGGAAGGGCCGTGCATTACATCTGCGACGAGGAATCGGAATGGTACCCTGACCTGGCGGACATGGAATCCAAAATAACGGCCAGAACCAGGGGTATAGTCGTTATCAACCCGAATAATCCCACGGGCAGCGTGTACCCGCGGGATATCCTCGAAAAAATCGTCGAAATGGCTCTCAAACACAGCCTCCTGCTTTTTTCGGATGAAATTTACGACAAAATACTGTACGAAGGGGCGGAGCACACCTCCCTCGCCTCCCTGACGGAAGAAGCGCTGGTCTGTACCTTCAACGGCCTTTCGAAAAACTACAGGGCCCCCGGTTTCAGGGCCGGCTGGCTTATCTTAAGCGGCAGTAAGGCAAAAGCGAAGGACTACATCGAAGGGCTCGACATTCTTTCCAACATGCGTCTCTGCAGCAATGTTCCCTCCCAGTTTGCCATACAGACGGCCCTGGGCGGCTACCAGAGCATTCAGGACCTGGTTGTCTCCGGGGGAAGGCTCGCCGACCAGATGAACATCGCCTATTCCATGGTCACTGACATACCGGGACTCACCTGCGTCAAACCGAAAGGCGCCCTGTATCTCTTTCCAAAAATAGACACGGAACGCTTCGGCATACGGGACGACCGGCAGTTTGTACTGGACCTGCTCAGGGACAGGAAGATTCTCCTGGTGCAGGGCACCGGCTTCAACTGGCCGAAACCCGACCATTTCCGCATCGTTTTTCTGCCTCCCCGGGATGACCTCAAGGAGGCCCTCGATCATCTGAAGGGATTTCTCCTGCATTACAGACAGCTTTGAGGCTGCTCACATTGAAGTTTCATTGAAGACCCATCCGGAGTGTGGTATATTATATACCTGTAGGAAAATTCCTGATGTGAGGAGCTTTGTATGAAACGTTTTGTTTATATGGTATTGACGGCGGCAGTTTTGCTCACTCTGCCTTTATATGTATCCGCAAATGATATCCTTGGTGAGGTGGATTATCTCGAGGGCGGTGTGGAAGTTCACAGAAACGGAAAACTTCTTTCGGCTAATGAGGTTGATATAGGCCTCCAGATTGAAAAATTCGATCTGATAAAGACAACAAAGAACGGGTACGCCGAAGTTTCGGTTAATTCCTCATCCTCGAACGGCATGGTTGTCAAGGTCAGACCGGACACGGCCTTTTACTTCGACATGGAAGTTAAAGGCGGAGCGGCCCAGTCGAATTTCAAGTTGCTCTCCGGCTCCTTAAGTCTCAAGGTTTCCAAGTTAACCGGTTCCGGCGGTGTCAATGTTTCTACGGAAAGCGCCGTCATGGGCGTGCGGGGCACGGAATTCACCGTTACCGCTGCGCCGGAAGGGTCCATACTCGTCTCCTGCACCGAAGGCAAGGTTGCAATCACCGACGAATCCGGTAAGAGCAGTATAGCTGAACCGGGAAAGGCGGTGGAGCAGGACAGGGACAAGCAGCTTAAAAACATTTCGGTAAGCTCCTCCGGATTGGAAAATTTCCAGAAATCCTGGGTGGAGCAGAAAATCCAGGATTTCCTTCCCACTGCCCTGCCTGTGCTCAGGGGTTATTCCAGGACGTACCAGGATCTGTACGACAAATTCATTCCCGCCTATAACGAACTCATGAAAAACAGGAAAGTCTTCGAAAAATACGCGGGTCAGTCTTCCTCATCCATGGGCATGGGTCAGGCTGTCATCGACAGGAGGGCCGTGAGTCCAGGCGTTATCAAGATGAGAAGCATTCTGCCCCTCTTCGAGCTCTATTACTATAGAATCAGCGGTGTAAAGGAAATCATGATAAGCGGGAACGTGAGACAGAGCATGACGGGTTTCAACGCGGCGGATTTTTTCAAGACCTTCGACAGCCATCAGAGCATCTTTTCAGCCTCCGATATGAGCTCCAGCGGTCTGCAGTCCCCGGCGCTGCTGGCCATCCAGAGAAACAGGCAGGTGCTCGAGTGGAAACTGGCGCAGGCGAGGTACTTCCTCAAAGTTTTTGCCGCAATGAGCGTCGGTGAGGATGACGGTTTCTCTTCCGGTCTCGATTCCTTCAGCAGTGACGATCCTTTCTCGTTTTAGGCTGATACATAATCAAGGGGCGGGCTATTCCGTGTAAATCCGCGGAACCCGCCTGCTCACCGAACAGGTAACCTCGTAGGGGATGGTCCCCATGGTGTCCGCGCATTCTTCGGCGGAAGGGCCGGCCGGGTCGGGGCCGAAGAGTACGGCCTTGTCGTAAATTTTTATTTCCGGATCAGGCCCAACGTCCGCCATGCACTGGTCCATGCAGATTCTACCGACAACTGGGTAGCGTTTTCCACGGATGAGCGCCCCGGCCTTCCCCGATAACAGTCTCGAATACCCGTCACCGTATCCCGCTGCAAGGGTGGCGATACTGGTGGGGTGTTTTATGGTATGTGTCATGCCGTAGGATATCGTTTCGCCGGGTAAAACCTTCTTTATGAAAACTACGCTGGTTTCGAGTTCCATGACCGGTTTGAAGGGGAAAACCCTGGCCTGATCCTTTGAGGGATAGTAGCCGTAAAGCAGAATTCCCGGCCGGACCATGTCATGCCGGGCCGCGGGAAGGGAGAGGATGGCGCCGGAGTTGGCGGCATGAACGATACCCGGTTTTATGCCCCTTGCCCGCATGGATTCGAGAGTCCGTGCGAACAGGGCGTTCTGGTTTTCCGTTACGGCGGTGTCGGCGGCATCTGATATGGGAAAGTGAGTAAAACTGCCCTCGAGAGAGAGACCTTCGGAACCGGCAATCAAGGCCGCCAGGTCCGGGGCTTCCTCCGGTCTGCAGCCTATGCGGCCCATTCCCGAGTCTATTTTCAAATGTACGGGTATCCTGATGCGAAGGGATTTTCCTGCCCTGTCTATCATTTCAGCCAGGGCCTTGTCCGCCACTGCCGTGGACAGTCTGTACCTGGCAATGACGTCGATGTCTTCGGGGACCGGCAGACTGTATACCAGGATGGGGCATTGTATGCCCGCCTCCCTCAGTTCGATTGCCTCCTCCGCACCTGCCACTCCTAGGCACGATACACCGGCCTCAAGAAGGACCTGCGCCGTTCGCACGGCCCCGTGACCGTAGGCGTCCGCTTTGACCGCAGCGCAGATCTTTACGTCCGGTCCGATTATGCTCCGGATGAGCGACACATTGTGCCGTAAATTATCCAGATGTATGACAGCTCTCACACGCAACTGTTACTCCATTGCTAGGGGATTGGTATGGTATCCAGCAGTTCCAAAAGCACATCATCCGCCGATTTTTCAATCGCTTCCGCCTCGTAGGACAGCAGAATGCGGTGCCTCATGACAGGCAGCGCCATGCGTTTTATATCATCGGGCAGCACATGAGTCCGTCCGTTGAACAGGGCTTCGATTTTCGCGCAGGTATACAGGCTTAACGAAGCCCTGGGTGAAGCTCCATAGCGTATATATTTGGCGTAGGGTTTGCCGTTTCTTCCGCGGGGTCTTGTACTTTCCACCAGGGAGACGACGTAGCCTTTCAGGTGTTCTTCCATTGCGACCGCGGAGGCAGCTTCTGCCAGGTTTACGAATAGAGACGGTTCCGCGGTCTTTTCTACCTCCGGCAAAGAGGAAAATCCGAACCTGTCCAGAATCGCAAGCTCTTCCTCTGTTGACGGATAGGGTACGTGCAGCTTGAGCAGAAACCTGTCCACCTGGGCTTCGGGCAGAGGATAGGTTCCCTCCTGTTCTATGGGGTTCTGTGTGGCGAACACGTGGAAGGGTCCCGGCAGGGGGTAGGTCGTTTCTCCCAGGGTAACCTGCCGCTCTTCCATGGCTTCCAGCAGGGCGGACTGGACTTTAGCGGGGGCCCGGTTTATCTCGTCTGCGAGGATTATGTTGGAAAAAACGGGACCTTTTCTTGCGAAAAACTCGCCCCTGTCCTGCCGGTAGATCATGGTGCCCACAAGATCCGCCGGCAGAAGGTCCGGGGTAAACTGAATTCGCTTGAAATCAGCCCTGATTATCGCTGCAAGGGATTTGACTGTCAGTGTTTTTGCAAGGCCCGGCAGACCTTCGATAAGGACGTGACCGCCGGCAATGAGGGCAGTCAGTATTCCGCGGATGAGTTCATCCTGACCGATTATGCGCTTCCGTAATTCCGAGGTTACGGTCTCCAGGGACGCGAGGAGTCTGTCGATGTTCCGCGTAAGTTCCTGTTTTTCCATGACAGTGCCTCCCTTGGGGCCTAGGATCTGTAATCGGCGTTTTCCCGCACGTATTCGTAGGAAAGGTCGCTGCCGGTAACGGCCGCACTGAAGGCGCCCATGTTCAGATCCAGGGTTATGCGTACCGATCTGTCGTGCTGCGGAAATCCCTTTATTTCGGGATTGAAGGCCGCGTGCTTCAAATATGCCGCGAGCTGCTTTTCCTTTTCAGCGTCGAGGGCGAACTCTCCCTGCCGGAATATAATCTCCTCCCCGAGCCTTATGACAACCCTGTCCCTGTCAAGCTCAAGCCCCCCGGATCCGGCATAATCACCGAGGGCGCCGATAATCCTGCCCACGTTCGGATCATTGCCGAAAATGGCGGTTTTTACCAGAGGCGAATTGATAACGGCCTTGCCGGCGCCAAGGGCTGCCTCTGACGAGGGAGCTCCGTTTACCGACACCTTGATGACGTGGCCCGTGCCTTCGCCGTTCCGCACGATGTCATCCGCCAAATCCCGGCAAACGGAAAGGAGCCCCTGCCTGAAGGCGGACTCCTGCGGCTGCGGCTTCATGCAGGAACTGAAGAACAGCACCATGTCGGAGGTGCTTTGATCGCTGTCTATGGAGATTGTATTGAAGGTATCCCGGACTGTTTCCGCGAGAACTTTCTGCATGAGGTCTCTCGGAAGGGTCAGGTCCGTCATGATGAATACAAGCATCGTGGCGAGATTCGGTTCAATCATGCCCGCGCCCTTGGCAAAAGCTACTATGCTTCCGCCGCCTACTGCCGCCTTCCGGATTTTCGGGAAAGAATCGGTAGTCATGACGGCGCGGCTCGCGTCGAAGCAGGACCTGGCCGAGGACCCGCCGTCCGCGGCGGAGGCTGCCAGCCGGGGCAGATTATTCTTTATTTCTTCCACCGGGAGGCGCCAGCCGATTATGCCCGTGGAAGCCATGAAAAGCCGGGAAGGGTTTATGCCCTTAAGCCCCGGGACGGCTTCCGTCCTGGCCGCAAGGTCACCGGACAGGGATGCAAGAATCTCTTCCGCGTCCGCAAGTCCGCCGGGAGCGCAGACATTGGATACTTTATTGTTGATGAGGACTCCCTGGGTCTCCGCGCCAAGCATCCGCCGCCGCGCCAGGTGGATGGGGGCTCCGGGAAAGGAGTTGCGCGTGAAAACCCCGGCAAAAGCGGCTGTTGGTTTTTCAAGCAGTATGAGGGATAGATTCATGGGATAGAGCTCTCCGGCGGGTTTTTCCGCCGGAAGGAACTTGAGCGAAGCCGTTGCCGTACGAAAACCATCGGGCAGATCCGCCCTCGTTTTGAGCGTATTTACATAATCGGCCTCACAGCTGTATAGTTCCATGCACAAGGTTATAATACACCTTACCCGCAGTTTCAAGAGGTACGGCATTATTTATGGATTACTCATGGATTGACCAGGGCTTCGTGCATACGCCCCTCGGCCGGGAGTTCGATGCCCTGAAAGCGCTTTATTTGAGCATGGACACAGCCTGCCTTGAGGCCGGCAGGATTCCCCCCGGCGGGGTTGCTGCATGAAAAGTAAACCGGAACAGGACAATTTATATAAATTTGCTCCGGGCAATGGAAATTTTACGGTGAATGAGGTACTGTGCGGAATATGGGGAAAGCGAACAAAAAACCAGATATTAAGAGGGTGATGAATTCCTGGCTTTCGAAGTACGAAATCGAACAAAAAGACTTTGCTATCGAAGAAGAAAGGAAACGTTCCGTCGGGGCCCGTGAATCAAAAGACACGCTCAAGAAAAAGAAACCGCAGGCAACCCTGGATCTTCACGGCAAAACCCTTAATGAAGCCGAGCCTGCTGTCAATGCGTTTCTGCGCGAAAGCTTTTCCCGGGGTCTTTCGAAAGTGCTGATTATCCATGGCAAAGGGCACCATTCGGGCGGAGAACCGGTCCTGAAAAAACTTGTCTATGATGCGCTGCGCAGGTGTTCTTTTGCGGGAGAAACCGGTATACCTGAGAGAGCAGAAGGGGGCAGCGGGGCTGTCTGGGTTATTCTTCGTCAGCGTTCCCGGTAAATGATTCTTCCCCGGGTGAGGTCGTAGGGAGAGAGAGCGACTTTTACCTTGTCCCCGGGCACGATGCGGATGTAGTGTTTTCTCATTTTGCCGGAAAGATGGGCAAGGATGAGATGACCATTTTTTAATTCCACGCGGAACATCGTATTCGGGAGAGATTCTTTTACTATACCTTCTACTTCTATCGCTTCCTCTTTAGCCACATTTCCTCCATTTTTATAGTCGGTTCAATTGTTCTGCGAATATTTTAACTTGTTGAAAGGCGAGCTAATGATAAAGGGGAGACCTGGCTTTGTCAACATGTACATTGCTATGCCGCCGGTTGACTTTTTTTATTATTTACTGCACATTGTCTTTCCAATAATCAGGGAGTGAGGCGGCGATGGAAAAGGAATTTGTAGACTCCATGCGGAGTTCTCTCTTTAATCTCAAAGAAGAAATCATCAATAAACTGGTGGCCGAAAGCAAGGATTTCAAGGAAATCATTGAAGATATGGATCCCAAGGACCTTGTTGATATTGCCGCGGATGATATAGACCGCAAGACACTGGAAGCTTTAAGCGCGGGTGATATCAGGAAGCTAAACCTCATCGACAGCGCCATTTCCAGGCTCCAGAATGGAAAATACGGCATCTGCATGAGCTGCAACAAGAAAATCCCCAGGGAAAGGCTTGAAGCAATGCCCTACGCCCTCATGTGCATTGACTGCAAAACCGCCGATGAACGCCGTAACAGGTAGATAAAACCCGTAAAAATTCGCCGTTATAAACTTTTCACATTCTTCCGATATTATAAACAGACAAAGGGCAGACAGAAATGTCCGGCTTTTGTTGAGGAAGAATCGATGGAACTGAATTCGTTAACCTTAACACGAACCATTCCCGTTACACAGCTCCTTACTTCCGTCTACCGGACAGGCAAGGTAACTCTGCCCATGACCAGGGGCGCAGCCTATGCCAGCTTCAAGAATGTCAAAGGGGTGCCCAGCCAGGATGATGGAAATGGTTTCTCCATATTCCGGCTCAAAGCAATGGACGCACTGGTGGAACGGCTTCGCGGCAGCAACAATAAGCTGGCGGAAAACATGCCGGGTCCCGGAAACAGGTCTGATGCCTCCTTCATGATGAACACCCTGCAGAAAATTCACGAGGCTTTTACAGCCAAACCCCGAGCCTTACAAGAGTTCATTCTTTGAAACCGGCCTGCTCCTTGAAGCTTACGCCTGAGGCTAAACGGCCGCTTCTAAATCCTTTTCTTACGGGTATATTTCGCTCATGGTTTCCCGGAAAGGGGCGTTTCAGGCTGCCGGACAACTTTTTCAGTTATAAACCGGGAATTCTGTATTTCTGATGGCCTTTTTCGCTTGACAATTTTTTTTTTTTTTGTTGTTGACGTAATCTGTTTTATTAACTATACTTTCCCTGATTGGATATTCCGTGCGAAGTATTACCTCAATTTCTTACCTATTAGATATTACGGCTACTTTCCTGGAATCGACTCTGTCCGTGGAAACGGAAAAAGGACATAAATGGACGAATTCAGGAAACTTGGCCTCTCCGAAAGCCTGATTAAAGGCGTAGAATTATGCGGGTTCGAGAACCCCACACCGATACAGAAGAAGGTAATCCCTCTTCTTCTGGACGAGGGAAAAGACGTTATTGCCCTGGCCGGAACCGGCACGGGCAAAACTGCAGCTTTTGGCTTACCCATAATCCAGCATATTACCAACAGCGGTCTGCCGCCCGCCGGGAATCCCCAGGCGCTCATACTTTCACCAACGCGGGAATTATGTTGCCAGATCGCGAAAGACCTCAAGGCCTATGCGGCCGGTACCAAGGGTATAAGCGTTCTTGCCGTTTACGGCGGATCACCCATGAGCCAGCAGCTGTCCGAATTACGCAGGAAACCGCAGATAATCGTGGCGACTCCCGGGAGGCTCATAGATATGCTGCAGAGAGGGGCACTGTCCTTTGAAAATCTGCAGATTCTTATCCTGGACGAAGCGGACGAGATGCTTTCCATGGGCTTCAAGGAAGAGCTGGAAACGATACTTGCCACAACACCGGCCAATAAAAGGACCTGTTTATTCTCTGCCACCATGCCCCGAGAAATCCGCTCACTGGCCGCAGCCTATCTAAGGGAAGCGGTGGAAGTGTCGGTCACGGCGGGCAAGGAAGAAGCATATAACGTGGAGCACCGGTATTATTTTGTCCGGACAAGGGACCTTACCGAGGCCCTCAGGAGACTCCTGGTCGCGGAACCGGAAATGTACGGCATCGTGTTCTGCAGAACGAAAGAAACGACTAAAAAAATTGCAAATATTCTGGCGGAAGACGGATTTTCTGCCGACGCCCTTCACGGAGACCTTTCACAATCCCAGAGGGATTACGTTATGCAGCGTTTCCGGAGCGGTATTATAAAGATCCTGGTTGCCACGGATGTGGCCGCCCGCGGGCTGGATGTTCATTCCCTTACCCATGTGGTTCATTATGAACTCCCCCACGATGCGGAAGTTTACATTCACCGCAGCGGCAGAACGGGCCGGGCTGGAAAAAACGGCGTATCCATGGCCCTCATTCCTGAGAATCAGCAGCGCCGGGTTCCGCAGTTAGACCGGAAAGTGCCTACGGGAATGAAGCAGCACCTCATACCGGACGCGCTTACATCAGTCAAAAACCAGATGTCTCAGTATATAACCGCTCTTCTTGAACCGGCGGCTGAATCTTACCATATAATGGAGCATGTGGAAGCTCTCAAGAGCTGGCTTGCCACCCTGTCTAAAGAGGAACTCCTGCACCGGGTCCTTTCCGAAAGATTCGACGAAAAAGTCATGCACGCCGAAAAATCAAAAGAGTTTAAAACCGCTGAAACCTGGAAAACACCGGGCAAAGGGCAATTTTCTGAACATGGCCCCGCAAAATCTGACAGGAAATTCTTGAAGATTGGAGAAGGGTCATTTGTATCGATGAACATACCCATTGGAGCCAGGGACGGCTTTACCAAAAGGGACCTGCTCAACCTTTTAAACAAACGTATTAAAGGGAAAAAATTCGATGTAGGTAAAATCAAGATTCTTGAAAAATACTCCACTGTCGAATTGCCGGCCTGGGCCGTAAAGCACCTTGAAAACAGGATCGCTTGAAGGTAAAGGCAATGAAAATTCAAGAGAACAAGGCTGTTTTAATTCACTATACTCTCAAAAATGACGACGGAGAAATTCTCGATTCTTCCGAAGGGCAGGAACCTCTTGCATACCTTCACGGACACGGCAACCTCATCCCCGGTCTGGAAGATGAACTTGAAGGAAAAGTGGTCGGGGATGTATTGAGAGTGTCCATTCCGCCGGAAAAAGGATACGGGCTTCACGACAGCGGGCAGATTATCAAGGTGCCCAAATCGAAGTTCGGCGAGGTTGAGGAAATAGCAATCGGTATGCAGATTGAAGCCCATACAAGTGATGGGCAGAGAGTCTTCACGGTTCAGGAGGTTG
Source organism: Spirochaetales bacterium (assembly GCA_004525155.1). GTDB lineage: Bacteria > Spirochaetota > Spirochaetia > SPDA01 > SPDA01 > SPDA01. The sequence continues at coordinate 4,750 of SPDA01000004.1, read as the reverse complement.
CCGCAGATACGGTAACCCTGGATGGCAACCATCCGCTGGCCGGGAAAACCCTGCATTTCAATGTGTCTGTGCAGAATGTCCGGGATGCTTCTCCGGAAGAGATAAATCACAGGCACGTTCACTAAAGGTAAACGGCAGCCCCGTCTAGGAGGCTGCATATAAACTACGGAAAATTCAGGAGTTGTCCTGAGAAAAGGAGAAACGAACATGGCAAAAAAACTGTATGTTGGAAACATGAGTTATTCCACGACCGAGGATCAGCTTGGCGAGCTCTTCGCACAGTACGGCAACGTGCTGAGTGTAACAATCGTCAAGGATCGCTACACGAACCAGTCCAAAGGTTTCGCGTTTGTCGAGATGGAAGACGATCAGGCCGCGGTGGCGGCAGTTTCCGCTTTGAACAACAAAGATTTCAATGGAAGAGATCTGCGTGTCGACGAAGCACAGGAACGAAAACCCCGCACCAACAGCTACCGATAATATCAGGTTTACAGGAGGCGGGCCGTATTGTACGGTCCGCTTTTCCTGCCAATCCTCTTACTTCCCTTCTCAATAATACCGCGTCTATTTACATGGTTTAAGGTATTTTATACACTGCGGTCATGGTAAAGCACGGAGGCAATATCCGGGAACTCGCGGCGCAGGCCGGTTTTGCGGAAGAAGACATTATCGATTTCAGCGCCAGCATTAATCCCTTGGGACCGCCCGGGTGGTTTCCCTCATTTGTCTCAAGAACCCTTCCCCTGCTTGAACATTACCCCGACAGACATGCCTCGAAGTTAATTGCCGCCCTGGCGGAAAAATACGGAATCCCTGCGTCCTGCATAACTCCCGGAAACGGTTCCACGGAACTTCTCCATGCCCTTCCCAGGGCCGTGGGAGCGCAGGCAGCCCTTATCCCGGCGCCCTCCTATGGTGATTACAGAGAAGCGGCGGAAAGGTGCCGAATCCCCGTCAACCTCCTGCCCCTGCTGCCGGAAGACGGGTTCAACATCGACCCTGACAGACTGGATAAAATCCTCTCCGGCATGCCCGCGCGGACGCTGGTTTTTCTGGGACAGCCGAACAATCCGACCGGCTGCCTCTTCGACAGGGAGCGGGTACTCCGCGTAATAAAAAAATATCCGGAAAGTTTTTTCTGCATAGACGAGGCCTTCGCGGATTTTGTCCCGGGTCTCGAAAGTTTTACAGGCTGCGGCCTGGCAAACGTGGCGGTATCCAGGTCTCTTACCAAGTTTTACGCGGTTCCCGGTCTCCGCATCGGGTGGATGTACGGCCCTCCCGGTCTCATGGAGGCCCTCAAACTGGAGCTGCCCCCCTGGTCGGTCAATACCCTGGCCCAGGAAGCCGGGGTGCAGTTTATTAGGGATGCCGGATACGCGAAAAAGACGTTAGCCCTGCTTGATGAAAACAGGCGGTTTTTTATGCAGGGTCTGTCGGGGCTTGATGGAATAAAGGTATATCCAGGCAGTGCCAATTATCTGTTCTGCGAAATTGAAAAAAAGTATGGAAACGCCGAAAACCTGTTCGCTTTTCTCCTGCAGCAGGGAATAGCAATAAGGCGCTGTTCGAGTTTTGACGGGCTGGACGAATCCTATTTCCGCCTTGCCGTCCGCAGCAGGGAGGAGAACGGGATGCTCACGGCGGGGATCGCGGCTTACCTTACTAAAAGCTCTGACCGGGGTATCTCTGGCCCCTGGGTGCGGAAAAAGAAGGGGAAACCGGCTCTCATGCTGCAGGGGACTTCATCCAACGCCGGTAAAAGCCTTCTGGCCGCCGCCTTTTGCAGAATTCTTCTTTCCGACGGGTACAAGGTGGCTCCCTTCAAGGCGCAGAACATGGCCCTTAACTCTTTTGTTACGGAAGGGGGCGGTGAAATGGGACGCGCCCAGGTTGTGCAGGCCCAGGCCTGCGGGATAAAACCGGATGTGCGCATGAACCCCGTTCTGCTCAAGCCCGGGAGCGATACCGGTTCCCAGGTCATTCTTCTTGGAAAGCCCTTAGGGGTTATGGAAGCGCAGGCATATTACGCGTTCAAGGAGGAGCTTGTTTCCAGGGTTCGCGGGGTTTACGACAGCCTCTCGGCCGAATATGATGTGATGGTTCTTGAAGGCGCCGGGAGTCCCGCGGAAGTGAACCTCAAGGAGCATGATCTGGTAAACATGTCCATGGCTGACTACGCGGAGGCGGCGGTGCTCATAGCCGGGGATATAGACCGGGGGGGAGTTTTCGCTTCCTTTATCGGTACCATGCAGACTTTCAACGCCCGGGAGCGAAGGCTTACTGCCGGGTTTCTGGTCAACAAATTCCGGGGAGACAAGGCCCTGTTGTCCCCGGCCCTGGATTATGTGTATATGGCAACGGGAAAAAAAGTCCTCGGTATCGTGCCCTATGTCAGGGACCTTCGCCTCCCGGAAGAGGATTCCGTGACCTTCAAGGAAAATATCGCATCAGCGCGGAAATCCCTGCATGCCGATGCCGGAATTCCCGGTACGGCGCCTGAAAAACTGGCGATCTGGGTGATTGACCTTCCGCATATTTCCAATTTTACGGATTACGACGCCCTCATCGGGGAACAGGATGTTGAGCTGACCTTTATTGGTTCTCTCGAGGAAACGGAAGGCCGGCGGAGACCTGCCTGTGTCATCCTGCCGGGTACAAAAAACGTGCTGTCGGATATGCGTTATCTCGGGCAGAGCGGACTGGGACAATGGCTCGTCGGCCTGCCCCGGCTGGGGACGGAGGTTGTCGGTATCTGCGGCGGTTACCAGATGCTCGGTGCCCGCATCGATGATCCCCTGTCCATCGAATCCGGAGGAGGCTCTGTTCCGGTCTCTGCCGGCGGTCTGGGGCTGCTCGATACGGTGACGGTACTGGAAAGGGAAAAAACCCTGTCCCAGACAAAGGCGGTGCACAGGGATAGTTCCCTCACCCTGTCGGTGTATGAAATCCATCACGGCAGAACCGCGCCGGGGGGGGACCTGCCGGTTGTTACGGGTCCGCGGGGGGAGATACTGGGAACGGGAAATCATGAGAAAACCGTCTGGGGAACGTACCTGCACGGGATTTTCGACAATGATGATTTCAGGCGCTGGTTTCTGGACAGACTGAGGATTGAGAACGGCATGAGGGCCGTGGGTACTGTAACCGCCTACAATATTGAACCTGAACTGGAGAGGCTGGCGGATATTGTGCGGCGGTCCGTCGACCTTGATGCGATTTACGCTGTCATGGGTCTTACGTGAATCACGCGCCCGGGAGTCTTTTCCTGTCCCTCGAACTGCAGATCTGCCTGGCGGTTCTTCTCGATTTACTTTTCGGCGACCCGAGAAAAGTGCCGCACCCGGTGCAGATAATCGGCGCCGCGGCCCTCAGGTTCGAAAAGATTTTCAGGCGCCGGTTCCGGCATGAAAAACGGGCAGGCGCCTTTACGTGGTTTCTGACAATATGCCTTACCGGCGCTGTTGTCCTTTTCATGCTCTGGGGGAGCCTCCTGCTTCATCCCGCGGCCTTTGCCGCGGTTTCCGCCGTAATCCTCTATACAACGGTGGCTGCAAGGGGTCTGTCCAGGCACTGCATGGACGTGTACCGGGCTCTCAGCCGGGGAGATCTTGCGGAGGCCAGAAAAAAATTGAGCCTTATCGTCAGCCGGGACACTTCGGAACTGGACGAGGCCGCGGTTATCCGCAGTACCGTGGAAAGTCTCGCCGAAAACTTGTCCGACGGTGTTATCGCCCCCCTCTTTTACGCCGTTCTGGGCGGGCCTGCCGCGGCCATGATCTACAAGGCCATGAGTACCATGGATTCCATGTTCGGGTATACAACGCCGGAATATATTGAATTCGGTTATGTTTCCGCAAAGGCGGATGACGCGGCGAACTACCTTCCTGCCAGACTGACAGTCCTGATATTGGCCGCAGCCGCGGTTTTCACGGGGGAAGACGGCCGACGGGCCCTGACCGTGGTCCGGAAGGACGCAAAAAAGCACGCGAGCCCCAATTCCGGTTTTCCGGAAGCCGCCATGGCCGGCTCCCTGGGTTTACGGTTCGGCGGCACCGACTCCTATTTTGGAAAAAGCGAGACGAAACCCGTTATCGGGGAAGACCTGCGGCCCGTGGATGTTTCCCTGATCCTCAGGGCCAGGCGTATGCTGTGGGTATCGCTTGTCCTGTTTCTTGCAGTTTCCTTGGGCGCGCGGTTCGGCCTCGGCCTGCTGTACGGGCGGTTTTTCCTACCTCTAGGACTTACGGAAGCAGACCTGCCAGGCTGAAAGCCAGCGGAATCATGACCACGCCCGCCGCCGTGGACAGAAGCACCATGGTGCCCGCATGCTCCGCATTGACACCGTAACGGTCCGGCAGAACGAAGGAAAAAACCGCGGAAGGCAGGGAAGAGGCCACGATAACGACGGTCCTGGTAAGCCCCTCCAGGTGAAACAGCCAGGCCGCGAACCATCCTGCAAGGAACCCGCCCGCAAAACGGAACAGGAGGCCCGCCGCAAGGTGTGGGGACAGTTTCAGCCGCCGCTGTGCCAGAGCGGCGCCCAGGGTGAACGCTGCCAGGGGCGGACCGGCGGATCCGGCGAATTCCAAACCCTGGAGAAGGAAACGAGGCAGGGGAACCCTTAACAGAACAAAGAGAAAGCCCAGAACGATGGACCAGACAAGAGGCGACCGTACAACCTCCTTGATTCCCCTGACGGACAAACCCCCGGTTACAATGAAAATACCGAGGGTGAATATATAAATTG
>SPDA01000146.1 GCA_004525155.1 Spirochaetales bacterium | reverse complement strand
GGATGAACCGCGCCAGGGGTATCAGGTGTTCCCTGTTCCTGCTGCAGATTGTGGTATTGGTGTGGGTGTGGATTTTCCGGGAAGCCAGATTGTGAATACCAGGCACCACCCGGTCGTAGGCGGCAGGATTGCCGGTTACGGCATTGTGAATTTCCCGGTCATGGGATTCGAGGCTCACCTGGGCGGATTTGAGGCCTGCATCCGCAAGGGCCGCGGTAAAGTCCCTGTCTGCGCAGCGGAGGCCGTTTGTTATAAGGTTTGTACGCATGCCTTTTTTTGCGGCATAGGCTATCAGTTCCGGAAGGTCATCCCGTAAGGTCGGCTCCCCGCCGGTAAAGGAAATTGCGGGCACCCGGGCTTCGTCGAAAATTCTGTCGATGACTGTTTTGACCTCAGCCGTATTCATTTCCCGCATTTCCCTGCCCCGGTAGGGACTGGAAGCGTAACAGAAATCGCACCTGTTCTGGCACCGGTAGGTAAGCGCAATTTCGGAAAGCACGGGCAGGGCTATGCTTTCAGGATTATAGGGTACGGTGCGCATCCTGCCGGCGGAGGCGTAATCCTCCCGCATGATGGCGTTTACCGTGCCCAGGGTTTCAGAAAGGTCCCTTAGCAGGGTATCCTCCTTAAGGCCGTATTTAGCGCTCATCGTTTTTACCGTGTTCTCTGCGCTTACCTTTTTCATGTACAGGCTGTCGAGCATTTCGAAGGCAGTCCTGTTTACATGCTGAATTTTATTGGGACGGATGATGAGCAGGCTGTCCTCCTCCCTGAGGAACAGCACATCCCTGGTGGTTTCCACAAATCCGTCAATATGAAGACAGGCGTTTACATCCATGCGTTCACCCTAAAAACTGGACACGCAGGCCGAATGGCAGGCTGAGTGACAGGCTGAATGGACACAGGCCGAATGGCAGGCCGAGTGGCAGGCCGAATGGACGCAGGCCGAGTGGCAGGCTGAATGACAGGCCGAGTGGCAGGCATCGTAGCTGAAGGAGGATATGTTCTCCAGAACGCCGCCCATGGCAGGATCGGCTCCGGCGCCTTCTCCGGCAGCACCGCCCGCGCCCTCTGCCGCTGCGGCGGCGGCCGGGACCGGCGGCTTGAAGAGCTGCTCGATATTGTCCACCACCCTGGAGGACATGTTTTCCACCTGGGATACGATCCCTTCCGCAAAGCTCTTGAACCCCTGGGCAAAGTCCTCCGCGCCGCCGCCGACCTTGTCGAGAAATTCAAAGGATCGTTCGGCCCCGGCTGTTTTACCGGCAGTCACGGTTGTCACCGCCGTTCCGGCTGTTCCGCCCCCTTTCAGCGCTTCACGGAACAGGGTGCCGGAATCCCTTTCGAAATTGTCGTGCAGCAGCAGCCAGGGAAGATTATCCGCCGCGAAGGGCCTTCTGCGCCCGGCATCGAGCGCGGAGACTTCCTTCCAGTGCTGTTCGACTTTACCGGTATAGAGCTCTGCCGTTTTATCGAGATCCGCGCGCCAGACCTTCGACTGCAGGTAGCGGCTCAAGGAACCGAGTATGCCGGGTATCTTGTTTTTCGAGAGTGTTCCGTCCTCCGCTATGGCTTCGAGAAACTGGCATTCGTAGGAGGTGAGGTACTTGTCTTTCTGCTTTAAAACCGTCACCTGCAGCGGATTGCGGTTTACGATATCGATGCATCCCTTCGTATAAAGATTCATCACGATAAGCTGTACCGCTTTCGAAGGGCGGTTCAGAAAGACAGCGGTTTCCGCGGGGGTAAGATTTTCTATGGTTTCGCCCGTTTTAAAGGTTTCTATCTGTATCTCCGGGGCGATGTAGGCCGGGGCGTCTTCAAACCGTTTTTTAAGGGCGGGATGGAGCCGGACGAGCTTCATGAAGAGCGCGGCTATGCCCGCAAGTATGGTATACACGACCCTGAACGGCACAAGCAGGGCGTTGAACCCGAGGACCCACCCCCTGGTTATGCTGAATTTTTTTCTGCCGCCGGGGAAAAACACTTTTTTGAACAGACTGATTTTCGTTATTTTTCCGAGGATTCCGAAAACCCAGCCGAAGGTGACTATCTCCGCAAGAAGGAAGAAAAAATTGCCGAAGAAAATGATTACAGAAAGAAGCAGGAGACTGCCCATCAGCCGCAGGGTGAGCGCGCCGTCCGCGGCGCTCAAGGCGCGGAATTTGACATCGTTCAGCACGACCTTCAGGGTCTCCATCCTGGTAAGCGAAACTTCCGTGTAGGGCACCAGAAAATCGGCGAGAAGATCGGGTATCACCTCCGAATTCCAGGCTTCGGACACAGCCTCGAAGCCGATAATCCCCCTTCGTTCGGCGGGTACCGATTCCTCATCTCCCGCTGAGTAACGCCAGCTTGAAAAAGCGCCGCGGGTGCCGGTATTGACCGTAAAGGGAGCCCGGCTTTCCCCCCCGGCGGCGGGAAATTCTCCGGGAAATGGCTGGGACAGGGAAATCATGAGCCAGGAAAACGGCTTCGCCAGGCGTACACCCCACCAGGGAAAGGACAGCCGGAACCTGCCGTCATACAGCCGTTTCTCGAAATCCAGGGTCCGGTAGCCCGGCTCGGCATACTGAATCCGGAAGATAACCCGCTCTCCTGTTTCCAGCGGTCTCGAGGTGATTATATCGTAAAAGGTATCCGAGGTGTTTCCCGATTCGTCCACGCTTCTGCGCAGTTTTGCGGCTATGCCGGTTTTACCGGTCAATTCCTCGTAGGTTTCGGGATGCAGGACGGCAGTCTCCGCTCCCTCCAGGTCCGCATCCGATTCAATAAATTTCCTGTAGACATTCCGCCTTCCCTGCTCCGCGACAACAGCGAAAATAAAGGATGAATGGCTCATCTCCTGCGCTTCCGCCTGTAAGGCCTTTATTTCGATGTTCACGTAAACGGATTCAAGGGCATAGTCCCCTTCCTCCTCCAGGTCGCCGGCGCCGAATCCGGGAATGCCGTAGTCGCCCCCCTCCGCCCCGAGGTTCACATACTCGTACGGAAAAAAGAACCCGATCTTCTGCTTGTATTGCGGTGAGAGATCCTGTTTTTCAATGTGCAGGGAGAGGTAGTTTTTATCCTTCCACAGGGAAGGGTAATAGATCCAGCGGTCGTTGTCCTCAACGGTGTCCGTGTTCGCTATTATTCCGTAGCTGTTTACAAGGTCATCGGTAATCTGCTCGGCTTGAACGTATTCCACCGGGATTTCCACAGGCAGAATTATCTGAACGGTCTGCCGGCCGATGGGCAGGTCCCACTGGATGGGCGGCCACCAGAAAAAAGCATACTCCTTGCCCTCATAATCGGTATCGGTTACCACGGGGGTATCTAGTCTGTACCGGATATTGACTGTGTAGATCTCTTCCGTTTCCGTTTGAATATCGAACAGCGCGGCATAGTAGCCGCTCCCGTTGTTCTCCATGGTAACGCCGAATTTTTCATCGCCGCTTTCGCCCCAGGATTCCAGCACCGTCATCGGTTCGAGAAACTGCCCGATGGAACGTATCCTGTCCCTGCCTTCATGTTCCGTGAAGGTTATCGAATACAGGACTTCCGCTCTGCCTCCTTTAAGAAGGGTCAGCTGGAACGCCGTTTCCTCGAGCGTCACCGGCTGTGCCGGCGCCAGGGCCGGGACCAGTGAAATAAAGACCGCGAGGAGTATTAAAAGTTTCCTGCTCATCAGTTTCCTCCGTGTACGTGGCCGGCATTATTTCCGTCTGAAAACACCCTTCCCACAATTTCCTTAATCCCCGTTATCTTCTCCGGGCTCACGAACCGTCCGAATCCCAGATCCGAGGCGGCCGCCGCCCTGCGTTTCAGGTGCTGAACGGGCCGCACCTCGCCCGCCAGGCTTATTTCCCCCGCCAGGGCCACGCCCTCGGGCATGGGCAGATCGGTCCTGGCGGAATACAGGGCAAAGGCCAGGGGCAGGTCTATGCCGACCTCCGTCAGGCGGATGCCGCCCGCCACGTGAACGTACATGTCCATGTCGGAAAACTTGAGACCGATGTGCTTTTCCAGCACTGCGGCTATGCGGGAAATCTTGTTGCTGTCCATGCGTTCGGAAAAGACCCGGGAATAACCGCCTTTGGACGGCACCACCAGGGCTTGAATTTCCACAAGTAAAATGCGGCTGCCTTCGTACACGGAAGCTATGGTGACCCCCGGCGGCATGCCGGACTCCCTGCGGATCATGAAGAAGGAGGAGGGGTCCGTAACCTGCTTCAGCCCTGTCTCATCCATGATAAAAAGGCCGATTTCGGACACCGCGCCGAAGCGGTTCTTGACAGCACGGATAATGCGCACCTCATTTTCCGCCTGCTCGAAGTACACCACCGTGTCCACCATGTGCTCCATCACCTTGGGCCCCGCTATGGTTCCCTCCTTGGTTACATGGGCGACGAGGAAAAGGGCCGCGTCGTGGTCCCTGGCCCAGGTGATGAGTTCGTGGCTGCAGTATTTTATCTGGTTAACGGTGCCGGGCACGGGACCCAGGTCCTCGCTCACCAGGGTCTGGATGGAATCGACAATGACAAGTACGGGTTTGACGGATTCCAGGGCTGTTAAAATGGCGGAAAGCCCCGTTTCGGTAAGCACTTCGATGCGGGTGTCCGTCAGGGACAGCCTGTCTGTCCGCATTTTTATCTGTGCCGCGGATTCTTCGCCGGAAATATAAAGCACCCTGCCTTTTGAATCAAACCCTGCCGCGGCCTGAAGCATCAGGGTGGATTTGCCTATGCCCGGTTCCCCGCCGATAAGAACCGAGGACCCGCGGATTACACCGCCGCCCAGGACCCTGTCCATTTCCGAAATCCCCGTGTGCATGCGCACGGTTTCCGGCTGCACAATCGATGCAAGCGGCAAGGTCAGGGTGTTAAGTGTTTTCTTCCGGCCGGAACCGGTTATCTGGTCCGCGGATTCGGCATAACTGTTCCATTCCCCGCATTCGGGACAGCGGCCGGACCACTTGGGTTCCCTGTGACCGCAGGCAGAACAGATAAAAACAGTTTTCTGCTTTCCCATGGCCCTAAACCCTGCAACATATTCTTAAAGAATTCAATAGATATAAGACCATTGACTTTTGACAGCCCCGGAATTATTGTGAATGAAACAATGGAACATAAAGATTACAGGCTCGCCGCCGTCATGTATACCGACATCTGCGGATTTTCAAGAATGCTTGAGAAAAACGAGCAGGAAACCTTGGAAATGCTCTCTTTTCATAACAAGCTGATATATGAAAAGGCCAAAAAGCATAACGGCACGGTCATAAAATCCATCGGGGACGCGTTTCTGGTCGATTTCAAGAACACGTTCGATGCGGTCAAATGCGCCATCGAGATACAGCACGAGCTCGGCGCCTTCAACTCATCCAAACAGGGTGAAAAACTGGTTCTCCGAATCGGCATCCACCTGGGAGACATTTATTTTTTCGAAACCGACGCCCTGGGAGAGGGCATCAACATCGCGTCCAGGCTCCAGTCCCTGGCCAAACCGGGCAGAATCTGCATTTCCCGGGAAGTGTACAGCATGGTTTCCAACAAAATCGACGTCCGCATCATACCCCTCGGCAGGGTGGATCTTAAAAATATCACCCGGGACATTTTCGCCTACGAAATTATTCCCGAAACCTCCATGATTTATCCCGATGCAGAGGCCGGGGAGGAAAGGCGGGAAAGAGAAACTTCAGCCGGGACGCCGGAGCCGCCCCAGGAACCCCTGTCCTTCCGGGACATAAAGGAAATAGTTGTCCGGGAATTCAAAGACGCAGGCAGGCGTATCAAAGAGGAAAACCTTACGCAGCGCTTCAGGACGTATCCGCGGCACGGGCAGTTTTCAGGCCCCGGAATTCATCTCGATAACGTTCTGGGCAAGCTTTCCAGCAAGGGCTTCGCTGTAAAACAGGATCATACGC
>SPDA01000595.1 GCA_004525155.1 Spirochaetales bacterium | reverse complement strand
AAGCGCCCGATGGGAATCGAACCCACATCTCCAGCTTGGAAGGCTGGGGTAATACCATTATACGACAGGCGCGCATTTAAGCGTTCAAAATATACAAAAATCACCCTGTTCTGTCAAGGTTCACGTCCCGTCATCAGCATCGGCTTGTGATGCCGATGTAAGTCCCGTCATCAATGCCGCTCCCTGTTCATGCAGAAACGTGAGCATATACTGCTGAATGCCGCCGAAGAATTCCCGTTCCAGCAGGGTTGCGGGGCGGCCCAGATACCGGTAATGCCAGCTCTCATGCCTGTAGCCCGTGAGCTCTTCATATCCGTCAGGATAGGACAACGAAAAACCGTATTCCCACGCGTGTTCCTTGAGCCACCTCCCTGCGGTGGTGAAGGCGAAGTCGTCGGTAATGCTGCCGAAATCGATGGTGGTGCCGAGCTGATGCTGGGATTTCCCCGGTTCCGCCGATTCCCTTTTCGCCTGCTCCTCACCCAGTTCCCTGACGTTATACGCGAACACGTCTTTCTGCACGGCGTAAGACCTGTAGGCTGAGGAGAAAACGAGGGTCACCCCGTCCATGAGGGCCGCCTCATTCATGGCAAGCACGCCGGGCATGATGACTCTGCTAACGGCAAGATCCGCCCGGGCTGCAGACAGCCCGTAATCCTTGAGCCTGACCGTTTCAGCAGGAGCATAGGTTTCGGGCAGGGCATGGGTTTTGTCGACGAGCAGGGTACATACAGGAGGCGCCTCGAGCACATCCTTCACCAGTTCGAGAAAATACTGGGGGCGTGTTTTTACGCGCGCCTGTATATCCTCCGGTAACGCTGCCAAAAGAGGCGAAAGTTCCCCTGCGGTAAAGGAAAAATCAGGGTGAATCTGCAAAACGCGGCTCCCGCTGTTTCGTGTTTCCAGCGTTTTTCCCGGTTCGGCGGCCGCGCTCCGGGAAGGGACGCAGCCGTACAGGATCAACGCGGCCCCGAGAAGTGCTGCCGCGGTCAGAATAAATGGGAAATGACATCTTCCATGGTTTCTACAGGATGAAATGTTATGCCTCCTTTGACATGTTCAGGGATTTCCTCGAGGTCCTTTTCATTCTGTTTCGGAATGATTATTTCCTTAATCCTGTTCCGTCTTGCAGCTATTACTTTTTCCTTGAGCCCGCCTATCGGAAGCACGTTGCCGACCAGGGAAAGCTCACCGGTCATTGCCAGATTTTTACGGATTTTTTTGCCTATCGCCAGCGAGAGCAGGCACGATGCCATCGTAATGCCGGCGGAAGGTCCGTCCTTGGGTGTCGCTCCCTCGGGAATGTGCAGGTGTATCTGGTTGTTTTCGAAAAATTCCTTCTTGACCTTGAATTTCGCCGCGATGTGACGCACATAGGTATAGGCAATGCTGGCGCTTTCCTGCATCACGTTCCCCATCTGCCCGGTAAGCTTGAAACCCTCCTTGCCCGGGTTGTACACGGATTCTATAACGAGGGTATCGCCCCCCATGCTGGTCCAGGCAAGACCTATGGTCATGCCTGGTTTTGTAACTTTCTTTATTTCCTCCTCCCTGAACCTGGGTTTTCCGAGGTATTTCGCGAGACTATCCCTGGAAATGGCGAAGGGCGGCGAAGCTTCCGAAAGAACGATGACCTTGGCGAGTTTCCGGTGTATTTTATCGAGGGCTTTTTCAAACTGCCTGAGGCCCGCTTCTCTCGCGTAATTTTCCGCAATCGCCGCAAGCGTGTCCTTGGAATATTTTACATCTTCTTTTTTAAGCCCCGCCCGGTCAAGGCTCTTGGGTATGATATACCGTTTTGCAATGGCAATCTTTTCCAGGTCGATGTAGCCGGAGAGGCGTATGATTTCCATCCTGTCCATGAGGGGAAGGGGAATGGAATCGAGGGTATTGGCCGTGGCGATGAACAGGATCTGCGAAATATCGAAGGGCAGGTCGAGATAATGGTCCCTGAAGGCGATATTCTGTTCCGGGTCGAGGACTTCGAGAAGGGCGGAGGAAGGGTCTCCCTGGTAGGAGGCGCCGAGTTTGTCGATCTCGTCAATCATGAAAACCGGATCCTTTGTTTTCACGATCTTCAGCCCCTGGATTATCTTGCCCGGCATGGCGCCGACGTAGGTGCGCCTGTGTCCCTTGATCTCGGCCTCGTCCCTCATGCCGCCTACCGAAAAGCGGAAAAATTTCTTGTTGAGGGCCCTTGCTATAGATTTCCCGACCGATGTCTTGCCGACGCCCGGGGGGCCGACGAGGCAGATGATGGAGCCCTTGGTATCCTTCTTCAGTTTGCGAACGGCCAGGTATTCAATAATGCGTTCCTTCACGTCCTCGAGGCCGTAGTGGTCCGCGTTCAGTATCCGTTTT
>SPDA01000610.1 GCA_004525155.1 Spirochaetales bacterium | reverse complement strand
TGCCTGCCACATAACTTCCGATGGCTCTCAGGTTTTCCTCCATATCGGTAAACCCCGGAATAATCGGGATACGGACCACCACGGCTCCGTGGCTGCGGGCAAGCCAGAGAAAGTTTTCCTTTATCAGATCGTTGGATACACCGGTATACTCGATATGTTCCGCCGGATCGAATACTTTCAAATCCACAAGAAACAGATCGACGAAGGGAAGAAGCAGTTCAATATCTTTCTTATCGGTGAGCAGGCAGGTCTCAACCGCCGTGTGAATATCATAACCCCTGATTTCTTCGAGTATGGCCCTGCTGAAGGCGACCTGTGCAAACGGTTCTCCCCCTGTCAGGGTAACCCCGCCCCCCGAAGATTTATAGAAAGTTCTGTCCTTTAACAGCTCTTCGACCACTTCGCCGTGTTCCATTTTCTTCCCCACAAAGGACAGGGCCGTGGAGGGACAGACCCGCACGCAGGCACCGCAGTTAGTACACAGGTCGCGGTCAATATGAATATAACGGCTGCTGTCCGGGTTTGCAGACAGGGCCTTCTCCGGACAAACGGCCAGGCAGTCGCCGCACCGGATACATTGCGAGCTGGAATACCAGAGGGTTGCCCCGCGGGAGAGCCCTTCGGGATTCTGACACCAGAGACAGTTCAGGGGGCAGCCTTTCAAAAATACGGAAGTACGGATGCCCGGCCCGTCATGAATTGCGAACCTTTTTATATCGAATACGACACCCTGCACGCTAGTCTCCGTACGTCGTCCGCGCGATGATCTCGTCCTGCAGATCGAAGGCGAGCTCCGTAAAATACGCGGTGTACCCCGCAACCCGAATCGTAAGCCCCCGATAGGCATCGGGGTTTTTCCGTGCTTTCAACAAATCCTCCTTCCTGAACACATTAAACTGCACATGATTGATGCTCATCTCACAGAATGACCGAAGCAGGGCGTTGAATTTCTTCCGATCGGAGTCCCGGATGAAGAACTCCGGAAAGAATTTCATATTGAGCAGACTGCCGTTGCTGCTCAGCCTGCCGTTTATTCTGCTTACGGATTTAAGAAGGGCCGTGGGACCCTGTCCATCCCTGCCGTACATGGCGGATACGCCGCCGTCTGCCAGAGTAGAACCCGCCAGACGCCCGTCCGGACTTGCGCCCACATTTTTACCCATGGGAACATGGGCCGAAACCGTGTAGAGCCCCATATGATATCTGCCCCCGCGGGCGTTTGTATATCCGGATAGAAGGCCCGAGAAATAGCGGACGATATCCGCGCCCAGTTCATCCACCCACGCGACATCATTGCCGTATTTGGGAACATGGTTAATCACTCTCTGGCGCAACTTTTCCAGGCCCTGCCAGTTGGTTTTAAGGGCAGCCAGCAGATCGGCGGCCGGTATCTGTCCGGTTTCGAAGACGAGCTGTTTCAAAACCGCCAGGCTGTCGGCTACATTAGCCACCTGAATGGCCTGTATGCCCGAGAGGTTGTAACGGGCCCCGCCAGCAGTGACAGCCAGATCCCTCTCCAGGCAGTCATCGATTAACGAGGACAAAAAAGGAGAGGGCATGGATTCGGCGTGAAACCGATCGACAAAATCACAGATGTCTATCATCTTCTCCACAAAATAGGCAATCCGGTTCTTGTAGGCTGCGAGGAGGCCATTGAAATCCGTATACCCGCCTAGCGTATCGCAGGGCGGACCTATCGTATCGCCGCTTACAAGGCATTGCCCGCCTGTCAGCGTCAGTTCCAGAACCTTGACCAGATTGAACATGGCTGCGTCGCTCCAGCCCAAGCTGTTGCCCTGGGGCGAGAGTTCGACGCAGCCGACGACGCCGTAATCGAAGGCATCCGCCGTTTCAATCCCCTGACCGGTCAGGGCGGGAATAACGCTCTCGTCGTTGAATACCTGAGGCATGCCGCTGCCTTTTCCGATGACCCGGGCGCACTTATCCACGAACCATTCCGGACTGTTTTTATGGAGCCGCACGGACAGGTTGGGCTGGGGCAGGCCCAGGTGCTCCGTCGCCTTGAGACAGAGGAAGGAGAGGAGATTGGCGCTGTCCGTTCCATCCGCGTTTTTCCCGGCCAGCGCAATATTGAATCCTATGGGAAAACCGGCAAAATAATGAGCGCTTGCCGAGTTTCGCAAATAGACAATCTTGTTGAAACCAAGCCAGAGGGACTCGATAATTTCCAGGGCTTTCTGCAGATCGATCTCCCCTGGCTCAAGACTTTTACGAAAATACGGATAGAGGTACTGGTCAACCCTGCCCGGGGAAAAGGAGGAGGCGTTGGATTCCATGTGGA
>SPDA01000414.1 GCA_004525155.1 Spirochaetales bacterium | reverse complement strand
CGGCGATCTTGCCGCCGGCGATCTTGCCGCCGGTAACCTTGCCGCTCGGCACATCGAATAACCGGGACTTAGCGCTTACGACTTTGTTAACCGCGTAAAACTGGAGCCTTCCTATCTCAATGGCCTTTACGTCCTGCTTGTTGAATACGCAGGCCCCTTCGCACAGTTCCTCCGTCGGACAGACTTTGCCGCAAACCCCGCCAAGGTAATTGGCGCTGTAAATGGTCCTGGCTGCTCCGGCGACATTGCCCGTGTTTATTTGCCGTATGAACAGGGGAACGTCTATCCTTGTCGGGCATGCAAGAGTGCACGGCGCGTTATAACAGAATAAACAGCGGGAGCTTTCATAGTAGGCTTCCGTATCCTTCATCAAGGGATGAATCTGCCGGAAATTTTCTTCAAACTGGGATTCGGATTCGGGCACAGGATATTCAGGCATAGTGACCTCCTGCTGCAGGGATTTTAGATTACCATGATAAGCCTAAAATATTTGCTGGTCTATACCTGTGCAGGCATTTCATTTATAATTTTCTTTACATAACACCGGTGCCCCGGGCACAAGGAGGATTCCATGGGAATACTGATTAAAGGCGGAACAGTGGTCAACGCTGACAGGGCGGTAAGGGCGGATGTGTACTGCGACGGCGGCGTCATCAGATCTGTGGGCGGGAACCTCGATGTACCTGCCGGCACGGAGAGCATGGACGCCGGCGGATGCCTGATCATGCCCGGGGGCATCGACCCCCACACCCATATGCAGCTGCCCTTCATGGGTACCGTTGCTTCCGAAGACTTTTTTACCGGCACCACCGCGGCCATGGCGGGCGGTACTACGATGATAATCGATTTCGTCATACCGGACCCGAAACAGAACATCATGGATGCCTATCGCCAGTGGCGCGGCTGGGCGGAGAAGGCTGCCTCTGATTACAGTTTTCATGTGGCAATCACCTGGTGGGACGATTCCGTTTACCGGGACATGGGAACCCTCGTACAGAAGGAAGGGGTGAACAGCTTCAAGCATTTCCTCGCCTACAAGGGAGCCATCATGGCGGATGACGAAACCCTTTACCACAGCTTTTCCAGGGCCCGTGAACTGGGCGCGCTCTGCACTGCGCATACGGAAAACGGGGAACTGGTGTTTCAGCTCCAGAAGGAACTCATTAAAAAAGGGATAACCGGACCCGAGGGTCATCCCCTGTCCCGGCCGCCGGAGGTGGAGGGCGAGGCGGCAAACCGGGCCATACGCTTCGCCCAGGTGCTGGATGTGCCTTTCTACCTGGTCCACTGTTCCTGCAGGGAGGCGCTGGAGGCTGTGCAGCGGGCGCGCCGGGAAGGACAGCGGGTCTTCGCCGAAGTACTCGCCGGCCACCTCATCGTTGACGACAGCGTGTACAGAAACAGTGATTTCCGCTTTGCCGCCGCCCACGTGATGAGTCCTCCTTTCAGACCGAAAGGCCACCAGGAGGCGCTCTGGCGGGGCCTGCAGTCCGGCGATCTTCAGACTACGGCAACGGACCACTGCTGTTTCATGGCGGAACAGAAAGCCATGGGCATAAAGAGCTTCAACAAGATTCCCAACGGCACCGCGGGCGTTGAGGACAGGATGTCCGTCATCTGGCATCACGGCGTTGGTACCGGCAGGCTCACTCCTTCCGAATTCGTCGCCGTCACGTCCGCCAACGCAGCGAAGATATTCAACATATATCCGCGGAAAGGTTCCGTATCCGCCGGTGCGGACGCGGACCTTGTGGTGTGGGACCCTGAAAAGAGCCGGACCATATCGGCCAAGACCCACCATCAGAAGGTGGACTTCAATATCTTCGAAGGCATGACGGTAAAGGGTAATCCTGCCGTTACAGTAAGCCGGGGCGTGCCCGTGTTCGTGAACGGCGAGGTGCGGAGCGTGCGCGGAGCGGGACGGTACATTGACCGGCCGGCTTTCGCACCCTATTACAAACCCCTGCAGGATATCCACAAGGCAAAGGAACCGAAACCGGTAAAGCGGGACGGCGCCTGAAACAGTCTTTAACCGGCTGCCCGGGGGCGGACCTCAGCCATTAATCCCGTTCATCCTCTCGAAGACCTTGTAGAGGCTCTGGGTGCCGAGGTTTTCCAGACCCATGGAAATTGCCGATATGTAAAACTGCTGGGCCAGGGCAAGACCGGGCAGGGAGAGATTCATGAGCCGCGACTCGTGTAAAGCTATTCCCATGTCCTTGACGAAGTGCTTGATGAAGAACCCGGGGTTGAAATCCCCCTTGGCGATTCTCGGGCCGTAGTTGTTGAGCGACCAGGACGCCGCCGCCCCCTTGCCGATTACGGCGATGACCTCCTCCATGTCGAGACCGGCCTTGTGTGCGTAGAGCAGGCATTCCACCATGCCGACCATGGTCGTGGCGATGTGAATCTGGTTGCTCATCTTGGTGTGCTGGCCGGCTCCTGCGGGCCCCATGTAGGCGATGTTTTCGCCCATGTACCGGAACACAGGCAACACCTCTCCGAAGGCCGCACTGTCGCCGCCGGCCATGACGGCAAGCTTCGCGTTCCTGGCGCCGACATCGCCGCCGGAAACGGGAGCGTCCAGGGCTGATACCCCTTTTGCCGCGGCCGCCTCGAAGATGCGCTTGGCAAGAGAGGGTTCCGAGGTGGTCATGTCGACGATAATCATGCCGGGCCTGGTACCCTCGAGAATACCGTCCTTTCCCAGGAAAACTTCCTCCACGTCCTTCGGATAGCCGACAATGGCGAAGACATAGTCGCTGTTTTCCGCAACGGCTTTCGGGTTAGGCTGCCACACCGCCCCTTCTGCCGTAAGGCCGGAAGCCTTCTCTCTGGTGCGGCTGTAGACATTCACCTGATGCCCCTTCTTTACAACATGCATGCACATGGATCGACCCATGACGCCCGTACCTATCCATCCTATCGTTTTCATTACATTCCCTCCCTGATCATTTTCAGCTGATAACGCAGATCTTCAATTTCCTTTATCCAGAAAGCCTCTGTTCCCCAGCCGGGGAAGTTGCGCAAAAAGGCCTGATCATCTTTCTGCATGGCGCACCAGGCGAGATGATAGATAATCCTCATAAAGCGGAGCGGTTCGACAAGTTTCAGGCTGCCGCGGTTAAAATCCGAGAAACTCGTATATCCTTCGAGGATCAGTTCCATTTCCGCCCCGCACTCGGACAGATGCCCGGGAAGCAGAAGCCACAGGTCCTGAACCGCCGGGCCTGTCATCAT
>SPDA01000205.1 GCA_004525155.1 Spirochaetales bacterium | reverse complement strand
TTAAGCCATACTTTATTTACCAAAGGAGACATTTATGAAAAGTTTAAGACGGGTGCTGATAATCACGGCACTATTTCTCCTCCTGCCGGGAATTGCCGTTTTCTCCGGCGGAACAAAGGAAGCCGGAAAACAGGCCACTGTGACGATCACGCTGATGCGGGATGCTGCGGAAATGCCGGACGAGGTAATAGCGGCTTTTGAGGCGAAAAATCCCAATATCAAGGTGAATGTCGTTGAAAACGATTTTACAAAACTGATGACCATGATAGCGGGAGGGAACCCTCCGGATATCTTCAGGGTCAATGCTATTGGTTTACCTTACTGGATTCGTAAAAACATGCTGAAAGATATCACAGCGGAACTTACGAAGACCATCGACATCAACGATCTTTTCCCGGTAAACAACATGTACCGGTTTGACGGGAAGATGCAGGGTGTGGGCCCCTATTACGGCCTCGTTAAGGACTGGTCCCTCGATTACATGTACTACTATAACAAGGATGCCCTCGATGAAGCAGGAGTCCCGTACCCGAGCGATGATACGCCGCTCAGCTACGCGGCTTTTACCGATTTGATTAATAAGGTGACGGTTTATAAAAACAACAAGGCAGAAAGATACGGCTTCGGTTATACTGATGACGAATTCAACGGATATTTCCTCACCATGCTTGCATCAAAGGGTAAATGGCTCTTCACCCCGGACGGGACGAAGCTCAACATAGCCGATCCGGATGTCTACGCCCTGTTCAAATGGTGGTTCGACGAAGCAAAAATACACCATGCCATGCACAACCCCCTGGATCCGGCGCCTGACTGGGACGGTCCGCTTTTTCAGGCCGGCCGTGTTGCAGTACAGTGGGACGGGTACTGGTTCGGCCCCATCGTCAATGAAGCTACGAATGTTTCTCCTGACCGGGTCGGGTTCGCGCCGGCTCCCATGTTCGGTACAAAAAGGGTAAATGCGACAGGCGGCGGGACAGGTTATGTAATCTATAAAAACACCAAAAATTTCGACGCAGCGTGGAAATTCTGGTCATACTACATGCTGGAGGATGAAGCCGTAGCGCGCGCCAAGAGCGGCTGGGGCCTGCCGGCCTTCAAGTCCATGCTCAAGTACTGCCCGCAGGAAACAGCTTTCGACAAATACAGGCTGGCGCAGGTAAACAAGGAACTTCCCTACCAGATTATTCTCCAGTTCCCCTCATATCTTAGGGAAACAGCCTTGATTTCAGCGTTTAACCAGCAGATGGAACCGGCGCTGAAAGGCGTGGTTGATTTTGATACAGCGCTCAAGAAAATGGCTGATCAGATAGACGGTATCATCAAGCAGGAGATGGAAACAAAATAGGAAGGGCTGACAGCTAAACGAAAAGGATTTCTTTGCCATATTTTTGCCGGGAGAAGAGCTGACTGAACGTCTTTACTCCATCCCGGCAAAGTTTTATCATCCTACTTAAGGCGAACAAGTTATGCGGCGTAAAAATGAGGCCAAGACATTCTATCTGATAATCACCCCCTGGATTCTCATGTTTTTGTTCCTCAATGTTTTTCCGATGGGATACGGCTTATATTTATCGCTGACCCGATTTGACGGAATTTCGCCTCCCCGTTTCAGCGGATTTTCCAATTACCTGAAACTTTTTTCAGATTACCGGTTTCTCAACTCAATTCTGAGTACGCTGAAATTCACTTCACTGAATATTATTCTCACTCTGATTGTCGGTTTCTTTCTCGCGAATCTATTGAACAGGGACATCAGGGCCAAAGGTTTTTTCAGAAGCATATTGTTCATTCCTTATACCGTACCGGTTATCGCAACGGTATTCATATGGAAAACCCTTTTCAACAGGGAATCCGGGCTTATCAGTATCTTACTCTCGCTGTTCAATCCGAATTTTTCCATAAATATTCTGGTGGACCTGCCGACTTTCACCCTCGTCATGATGTTTGTCTGGCAGGTCGGCAGCAGCATGGTTGTCTTTCTGGCCGGCCTGCAGTCGATTCCCAAGGAGCTCCTGGACGCTGCTCATGTGGACGGAGCCGGCAGTTTTTTTATTCAGAAGAACATTACGATTCCTCTGATGTCGCCCATCATACTTTATCAGGCTGTCGTCGGAATAATGCTTTCCTTCAGTGTTATCGTCCAGCCGATTCTCCTGACATCCTCGCCCGGGTCCGCCTTCACGGCTTTTTTAAACCAGCAGCCGCCGTTCCAGAATTACTTTACAATTATTTACGCTTTCCAGCAGTGTTTTACCAACCAGAGTTTCGGATACGGCATGGCCGTGGTCTGGCTGATGTTCGTATTCATGCTCGTTTTAACTTTCGTTTTTCTCAAGCTCATTAAAAGGTTTGTGTATTATGAAAATGAGTAAAAGCCGATCGCCGATGCCGATAGGAAAAACCGGATTATACGCTCTTCTGATTATTCTTCTGGTTATATTTCTGGCTCCGCTCCTGTGGCTGATATTGAGTTCGTTAAAAACCCAGCAGGAAATGGTGACTTTCCCGCCGAAATTTTTACCGGATGTTTTCCAGTTCGTCAATTACCTGCAGGCGGTGACGAAAATTGATTATTTACACTTTCTGCTGAATACGCTCGAACTGTGCCTGATTTACACACTGCCCGGAATGCTAGCCGCCTCAATTTTCGCATATGCTTTTGCACGGTTCCAGGTCCCGGGGAAAAATTTTCTCTTCGGCGTGGTTCTCGTGGTGCTGATGATACCCCCCATATCGGTCCTCCTGCCAGAATATGTCTTTTTTGCCAAACTAAGGCTGGTCGGGACCTACAAGATATGGCTCCTGTGGGGAATAGGCGCGAATCCGCTTTATATATACCTGCTCAAGCAGTTCTTTTCATATTTCCCCAGAGAGCTCGAGGAGGCGGCGATAATCGACGGCTGCGGAAGAATCAGAATCCTGTTCAGAATCTTCATCCCCCTGTCAAAACCGGCCCTTGTAACGGTATTCATACTTTCCTTTCTCTGGGTATACGGCGATTTCATGGGGCCGGTCATTTTTTTAAGCGGTGACAATACCACGCTTCCGGTCGCCATGGCGAATGGCTATGTTATCCGGAACGGTATCCTGCTCGTACCTGCGCTGCTCTCCGGCATCGTACTGTATATAATTCCGGTTATCCTGATATTCGCCTTCGGGCAGAAATACTACATCAGGGGACTCCTGTCTTCGAGCGGGATGAAAGGCTGACACCAGCGGCTTAACCGCTGCCCGGAAAAAAAACAGAGCCGGATACACATTTTTCTTGCCGTATTCCATAAACTACATTACAATTACCCTTTTCAAAAGGAAGGGGCCTGTGAAAAATATTGCAGTAAAAACAATATTCAGCATCCTTGTGGTGCTTGTCATCGTATTTTCTATGTTCATTACGCTGCTTGTCAGCCTGGAAGGCAGGAGGGAGGAGTCTTTTATCAGGGAAAGGGGAGCGGAACTTTCCGACCTCCTCCTCAGTTCCATTTCTTTTGCCATGAACGGCGGCATTTATGATGTTGCGCCGCTTGAAAAAAGCCTGAATGATTTTGAAAGCGTCATCGATTTCCGGCTGATACCGGACATGCTGTTCGGAGGCCAGCATAAAGAGCAGCCCGATGATATAGAACTGAACGTTTTCGAAAAGGGAGAGGAGGACTCGCGTTTCGTGGTTCTCTCTACGGGCGAGAGTGCCTTCAGAATCACAAAACCTTTAATAGTGAAAGAATCATGTCTTCAATGTCATACGCAGTACTCTGCGGGAAACAGAATCGCGGTATTTACCCTGTTTCTGTCTACCGGGGAGGCAGCCGAGGCCAGGCGGAATTTTCTATTTTTTTCCCTGGCCGCCGCGGCAGGTACGGCCGCTTTAATCCTAGCCGGTCTTTACCTTCTGATGCGCGGTATCATTATAAAACCCGTAAAGCGCCTCCGCAGCCTCATCTCCGACCTCGCTCACGGAGAAGGAGATTTGACAAAGCGGCTGCAATACGGAACAGAGGACGAGATCGGCCAGACGGCCCGCCTTATCAACACCTTTCTTGACCAGATACAGCAGATCGTGATGAGCATCAAAAAAGCCGTAGAATTCAACGAGGACAATTCCAAGGACCTCACCGAACAGGTCCAGACCAGCATCGAGTCGATAAGCTATATTCAGTCGAAGATCCTCGCCATCAGGGACAGATTTTCCATCCTCGATTCGAAAAACGGAAGCTCCGCCGCATCCATCGGAGAAATCCGGGGGAACCTGGGCCAAATAGTCGATGAAATAAACAAACAGGCGGATTCCGTGGATCGTTCCTCGTCTTCCATCAGGGAAATAGCCGCATCCATCGATGAGGTAAACACGATATCGAAAACCAGGATAGAGCTGACGGATCTGCTCATGCAAACGACACAGACCGGCGAGAACAATCTGATCGACACGCACAATTTCATGCAGGAGATTTCCGGAAATGTGGATAACTTGTTCGGACTCATCGCTCTTATCAACGATATCGCTGCCCAGACGAACCTGCTGGCCATGAACGCGGCTATCGAAGCCGCTCACGCCGGCAGCGCCGGGAAGGGATTTGCCATTGTCGCCGACGAAATACGAAAGCTTTCCGTATCAACCTCAAGCAACGTGAAAGCCATATCCGACAGTCTAAAAAAGGTGATTGAAACGATCAAAAACAGCCTTGTATCATACGATCATACCAGCCGGGCTTTCGGCGACATAAGCCGGAGCGTACAGGACGTAGTTGCGGCCTTTGCGGAGATCGTCACGAAAACGGATAAATTGGCCGTGGAAAGCGCGAAAATCCTCGAAGCTTCCGACGAACTTCATGCCATTACGGAGAAGGTACGAAACGAGTCCGTCACCATCGAAGAGAGAGCAGAAACCGTATTTTCATCCTCAAAAGATATTACCGCCATTTCTACGGAGGTTTTCTCGGAAGTCGCCCATATTTCGGACAGTTCCGCCGCCGTCAAGTCCGGGATAGAAACCATCTCGAAATTAAGCAACAGGAATGACGAAAATGCGGAAGTGCTGCTGAAAGAAGTGATGAAATTCAAGGTGGAAAAGGGGTAAGCAGCGCTGTACCGCCGATGACAGATGAACCTTTCTCCGGGCACAGC
>SPDA01000467.1 GCA_004525155.1 Spirochaetales bacterium | reverse complement strand
TTTATCGTTTCCGGGGATTGCCGGAAAACGGACTCCGCCTCCGTCAAGCGCAGACCGTCATGAAGCAGAAGTTCATACAGAAGAAACTGCTTATGTCCGGCCAGGGAGGACAGAAATGAAAAATCCAGATCCTCCATAGCACCGATGGTTATGGTGTCCCGCGTCACATCCCGCGCCGACCGCAGCCAGTAAAGCAGGGACAGGCGCACGTTGCTTCTTGTATAGCTGTAGAGCTGCCTGAAGTATTCCTGCTTTGCCCATTCCTCACGTTTTTCTTTCGAAAGTCTCCGGTAGCGTATCGTCCGGACGACGGCGGAAGGCGGTTCGAAGCGCAGCGTGAAGCCGCTCATGCGGTGCCGCAGCATGATTATATCCTCCAGCTGTTTCTGACTGAAACGCTGCAATTTTATGACGTAGGCGATCATGTCCCCGGCGCTGAATATTTTATCGAAATATTCCCAGGCATAGAGGGTACAGCTTAACAGCCAGAACACGTTCCCGTTTGTAGCCGATACCATCCGGAGGAACCCCCGCACGCAGCCGCTGCCCCCGATGACGCGGAGAAACATCTGCTGAATATTTTCCACAACCGCCATGCACCGGCCGGGCATGGCATTGATCCGGTCTGTAAAATCTTCAAAGGTTTTTATCGGCTTATTTCCCGTAAGCCGCATACCGCCCGCAGTGAACCCGTCGCAGAGAAGCCGGACTGTTTCCGCCTCCGTTGTTGTTCCCTCGGGTATTTCCAGACGGATCACGGGAATACGCAGGGGTATTGTTTTAAGCGAAAGATTGATGAAAGTCGTCACACCGCTTCCTTTTTCGGCAACCAGCACGGCGGCAGCGAAACGCCGCTTGCCCCAATTTTCGAAAGCCGCAGCGAGCGCCGTTGTTTCTTCGGGCCTTTCCATGAAAAATCTTTGCTCCGCCAGGGGGAGGGACGCGTACAGGCGCTGGTAGACAAAGGGCAGTTTTTCCAGCGCGATCTTGGTCTCCGCAAGAAAATCAGCAATGTGGGACGATACGATGACTTTTTCCGCGGATAATCCCAGGCGTTTCCTGTATACCCGGTAGGAACCGCTTACTTTTTTCGCAGATGCAACGATAAAGGAAACAACCTTCGGCAGCAGTTCCCTGACAAGCCCGGCCGCTTTCCGCCGGATTTCCCTGCCCCGTTCCTTTACGAGGGCCGACTGGATGCGGAGGCGTATTTCGATAATGCGGTGTATGCCCATCAAAACGCGGAGCTGTCCGGAGATATCCAGGAGCATATCCGAAATGCCGGTTTTGAAGGCGTCAGTGCTGCCGCGGAAACGCCCGGTAGTTTCATCAAAACCCCTGAGGGCCCTTTCCACGCCTTCGCCGGCAATACCGGCTGCAGCGGCGTCTCCGTCCGCATGGGCAGCCAGACCGGCCTCCAGGTTGTACACAATCACATTGCAAAAATCCCGGGCCCCCGCCAGCAGGGTCTGAAGACTTTCGAAAAAGAGAATACGGTTCTCCGACATAACTTTCAGAATCCGGGGCAGGGTATCAAACGTCACCAGGTCGTAGGGGGAGAATGATTCAAGGTCCCTCGCCGATAGAGGGATCGCAAGGGTCTTTTCCGTTGTCATCAAGAGCTTCCTGGAAAGCTTTTCGAAGGGAGCTTTCAGGCCGTTCAGGATTCTGTCCATAAAAAGAGGAAAGGCCTGCTCCGCGACAGCCTCCGCAAGTCTGGTGACCTCCTCTTCCAGAAGATCATTCTGGGCCCTGGCGCGCTGTTCCGCAAGCACGTCAGCCATGACTTCGCCATTCGCAGCGGCGGCGTTGACGGCGTCCATCAGGGAGAGGGTTTTTTGCCGTGTGCGTATCAGGATGGGCCCCAGGGAATCCTCAATTTTATTATCCAGTTCAGCGGAAAAGGAGTCGAAGAGTTCCCCGTTTTCGGAAGTAAGTCTGCTCAGTTCCAGATTGTAACGGCGTCTGTCGCCGGCGGCCCGGGAGGTGTTTTCCCACCGGCCGAGACGTTTTTCTCTCCGCCTCTTCCCGGCCAGCGTCTGACGCTGAACCCCTGCCGCGGAATAACGGCGGCGCGGCAGCTCAAAGGTGCCGAGCCTGTCCAGGGCAGATTGAAAATCATTCGTAATTTCTCCCGTTAATCGGCGCAGGGTCCCGCCGGCCTCCTGAATAATACGGGTAATTTTGCCGGAAAACTCCCGAAAACCGGGATGCTCCGGACCGTTATTATTTCCTTCGGTTATTTGCTCTATCAGGGCAGCTTCGGATTCGAGCAATATCCCCAGGATTTCTTCGAGGAAGGATAAAAGCCGGTCCGACAATTTTCCCTTGTAAAAACGGACAGCCGCAAGGCGGAACGGCACTTTGTGGGTCCATTTTTCGCCCCCCAGGTGCATCCGTTTCCGCAGCAGCCTTACGGCCTGTTTTATCCGTTTGCCGTAACGGATAAACACGGCGTCCGAGGGTGCGGGAGAAAAACGTTCTTCTTTCTGAGTTTCGAGTATCAGGCCGGGGAGCCCGGGAAAAAAAGCATCCAGCGCCGCATCGAACCTTGTAAAAGCCTCCCTCCCCGCGAGCAGGATACCTTCAGAACCGGAGGGGAAATGTTCGATGAGCGCGGTAAACATTCCGCTGGCCGGTCCCTGTCGGAGTGCGGCTGCCGCCTTCGTTTCGGTTTCATGAAGCCGTTCCGCAAGAATCCGCAGGCCGCCCGACAGGGCATCCATCCAGGATTCTTCTACAGCTGTAAATATTTGCTGATGGATAAATGGCCGAGATCCGTTACTGCGCATAATTATAGAATAAATAATATCCCTGATGCGGCAAAAGACTCAAGTGGCAGGCATGACCGGGGCGAGTAGCAACTTGCCTAAAAATATGATAGTATGGCTGAAGGATATTATACGATGGGACTCGAACTGCCGGAAATAAAAATAATTTCAAAGCAAATGCAGGAAG
>SPDA01000374.1 GCA_004525155.1 Spirochaetales bacterium | reverse complement strand
TAACAGAATCCGCTTAACAGACTTGGCATTCCTCCATTACACAATAATGGCGAAACACGGTGCGCTACGGGATGCTACTGATATTATCAGACGCTTTAACGCTGCCGTCAAAGCGGTTTTCCCGACTGCGCCTTGCAAGACCTGAATGTTTTATCTATGATTGAATAATCTTACCCTCCATTTTTCATCCGGCTTTTCTACCTGGGGCATTGTATGGAAGGAGAAAAATAATGAAAAAATGCATGGCAGTCCTTTTTTTGGCGTTGGCAGCGCAATCGTCATTCTGCCAGTCAGGCGGCTTCCCCATGGGCGATTACCAGAAGGCGGTCGAATTGAGGGATTTTACAAAGATTACTCAAATAATTAAGAAATACGGGACCAATTCGCCGTATTACGGCGATTCCGTTTTATATAAAGCCGCAGAGGCGAATGACGTAGAACTCGTAAAAGTGCTGCTGGAAGCGGGAATTCCAAAGGAGATGGATTCAGGCGTGGGAGCAGGCGTATCTTTAATTTACCTTGCCCTTAAAAGCGGCAACCTCGACATGGTGAAGCTCCTGATGAAACACTACCCATTAGATTCGGGTGATGTCTCCGCAGCCATAGAGCGCGGTAATATTGAAGCGCTGAATCTGTTCATGGCGAATGGGGTCGATCTGTCGAAAGGCGGGAGCCAGGGAAGTTATTTCGGGGGGGAATTTTATTCGTATTTAAACCGGGCCGTACTATACGGCCGCCTCGAGCTGGCCAAGCGCTTTTTGAAAGAGGGACTTTCGCTCAATACCCTGGATATAAGCGAGTCCATGACAAGCCCGCCGGACAGCTTTCAAACCATTCGTTCAGCGATGGATATCGCGAAAGCCGCCGGAAACCAGGAGATGAAGTCCTGGCTTCTTTCGAACGGCGCGAAATCCGGTTACGAGATTCTAAACGGCATGAGTCTGCCGGAAATCGAAGAAAGGTTCAGGCCGAAAAAACGGTATGGAACAGGCCCCGATCCCCTTTCCTACCAAACCACCACCGACGACCTGCGCTACCGGGCGGAACCGACCCTCGCCGGCGCCGTCCTGGGATTGCTTAATTCGAGAGAAAAACTTTATGTGGTGTGCCGTTCCACAGAGAAAATGGACATCGACGGAATAAACGAGTACTGGCTCTATGTGATAAGCGACACCGGCAAACGGGGCTGGGCGTACGGGGGTTACCTGAAGCTGAAAAAATAGCCATGGCGGAAGGAGCGGTCCATCACTTCGTCTCCGCGGGCACGAAGCAGCCGGGTCTCTTCTTGTTTTTTGGGATACCGCTCTCTTCCAATTACTTTACTTCTTTTTACCGCTCTATTTCCGCAGCAGCGCCCGCACGAAGAAAAAATAGATCGAGCCGCTTACCCCGACCTTGAGCATGATGCTCAGCAGTGTACCTAGAAACACGCCCCATCCCGCCTTGAGGGCGTTTTTCTTTTCCTTGTTGAAGATGAGTTCCCCGGCCACGGCCCCGACGAAGGTCCCGATAATCATGCCGAAGGGCGGGAAGATGAACATGCCCGCCACGAGGCCTATTATGGAACCCCAGATTCCCGCCTTGGAAGCGCCCTTCCTTTTCGAAACCAGCACGGGAATGAAGTTGTCCAGAACCGTGGCCGCGACGGTTATGACGCCCATGATGACGAGAAACAGGGGAGAGAAGGCCTGCCATTTTTTTACGATGGATATGAGGATGAGGGCCGCGTAACTTAAGATGGGGCCCGGGAGAACGGGCACCACGCAGCCGATGAGCCCGGTCGTTGCCGTGATAAACCCGAGGGTTACCAGAACGATATTCAGAAACATGCCGATATCATACTATTATCGGCGGTCGAATGTCACCTTTAGGCTTGTACCCTTCCTCTCCGCCTGCCGTCGTAGCCGCCATTGTGAAAAAGGCCGATTCCCGCTATAGTCTCCCGCAATGAACATCATTTCCCTTGACAGCGTCAGTAAAACCCTGAAGGATGAACCTCTCTTCGAACAGGTCACCATCGGGCTGGAAGCGGGTGAAAAAATCGGCTTCGTAGGGGCAAACGGGTCCGGAAAATCCACTCTTTTAAGGCTTTTAAGCGGTGAACTGGAGCCGGACCGCGGCAGTATTTCACGTAACCGGGAATTATCCATCGCCATGCTGGATCAGAGGCCGCAGTTTTCGGAAGATGAGACACTCAAGGATTTTCTGTTTCGCGGGGCCGGCGCTGTTTTCAGTCTGGTGCGGGAGTACGAATCCTGCCTGCTGGAATCACGGCAGGGCAGGGCGGAGGAAGAACGTCTGGCGCGGCTTACGGACCGGATGGAGAAAGGAGGAGGTTTCGCGCTTGAACAGACCTATGCCTCTCACTGCGCGGAACTGGGACTTAACAATTTGTCGGCTGTCATGGGTACTTTTTCCGGCGGTATGGTGCGGAAAGCCGCACTTGCCCGCTGTCTCGCGTCCGGGGCGAATTTTCTGCTTCTCGACGAACCCACCAACCACCTCGATATCGATACAATCCTGTGGATGGAGAACCTGCTTGTAAATTCAGCCGCAGGTTTTATACTCGTGACCCACGACAGATATTTTCTCGATGCCGTGTGCGGAAGCATCATCGAACTGGACCGGAGACGTTTGTACAAGTACGAAGGCAGCTATTCCCTGTATGTCGAAAGGAAAGCCGCGCGAAGGAACGACGTGGAACGGAACCAGGCCCGGCGGGACACGATACTGCGGAGAGAACTGGAATGGCTTAAGCGCGGACCGAAAGCGCGGACGGGAAAGGACAAAAGCCGGAAGGCGCGCATCCAGGATCTCCAGGACGCGGAGGTGAGGAATGACCTGAGCCTTGCGGAGTTCAGTTCCGCCCACAGGAGACTTGGAAAAAAAATTCTCGAACTGGAGGGCGTATCGAAATCCTACGGCGGAAGGAAAGTCGTGGCGCCTTTCTCCTACAGTTTCAGAAAAGGGGAACGTATCGGCATCATCGGCCCCAACGGTTCCGGGAAGACAACTTTTCTCGAACTGATAGCGGGCCGCATCGCAGCTGACAGCGGAACAGTCACCGCAGGCGTCAACACGTCCTTTGCCTATTTTGATCAGACCGGCAGATATCCCGACGGCCGTCAGACCGTACTCGATTACATGAAGGAACACGCCGAACGCATCCGCATGGAGGACGGCTCGGAGCTTTCCGCCGAACAGTTTCTGGAACGCTTTCTCTTTACTAGGTCCATGTTCGGTCTCGAACTTTCCAGGCTTTCCGGCGGTGAGTTTAGAAGGCTGTACCTTGTCCGGCTTCTTGCACAGGCGCCCAATTTCCTGCTTCTCGATGAACCCACTAACGATCTTGACATGGATACCATCCTGCTGCTCGAGGATTACCTCGCGGACTTTCCCGGCTGTATCCTGCTCGTTTCCCACGACCGGGCCATGCTCGACAGGCTTACGGATTACCTTTTTATTTTCGACGGAGAAGGCGGTATTAAGGGATTTGTCGGGAATTACGCCGACTACCGCAGCACCGGC
>SPDA01000515.1 GCA_004525155.1 Spirochaetales bacterium | reverse complement strand
GTACCGGTTCCTCCGGCGGCCGCTGCTTCCGCCAAAACAGGCACGGCTTCCCCGGCTTCCGTTATGCCGGCCGCCGGCGCCAGGGTCAGGAGCATTGTTGCCCGGCAGGGGGACGCCGTAAGCATTTCCCTGGAAGGCAGGGGCTGGCTTTATCTGGGAGAAAAAAATGAAAAGGGCGGCGTGGAATTTTTATCAAGGACAACCAATGACATTAGCTCCCTGTTCGTTTTTGAAACCTCGGAACCGGGAGATTATTCCCTTATGTTTCAGTACCAGGATTTCCTTACCGGCGGCACGGCATCTGAGGAAATCGCCGTTAAAGTCGCGGCGAAAACAGACGGCACGGCCGCTGCATCGAATACCTTTCCGGCCGGCAGCGGGCTTGCTGCGGCAACCCTGAAGTCTGCCGAAACCGCACCGGCCCCGGTTCCGGAGAAACCGGCTGAACCGAGGCAGCCCGGCGGTACACTGGCGCTGATGGATGTAAAGAAACTTGCGGAGGAATACATTAAAGACCGGCGCTACGGGGATGCACTCAACCTGTACCTGAAACACGAACAGGAGGCCGATCCGGAGATTACCGACGGTATCGCCAGGATCTATGTCCGGCTGAATGAACCCGGCAAGGCACGGGAGTATTTCCAGAAAAACAGGATTCTGGAAAATACCCTGTACAGGGAAAAGGCTGTCGCCGGCCTCATGAGCATCGGTCTGGCCCAGAAGAACCAGGAAATTATCGACGCCAACCTGGAGCCTTTCCTTTCCATTTCGAAAATTCCGATGGATGCGGAGCTTAAAGGCCTGGCTGAACACCAGATTGCCGCGGGTTACGATTCCGCCGCCCTCAAAACCCTGGAAACCTATTTAGTAAAATACCCCGGCGGAGAGTCCATAGACTGGGTATATTTCACCCTGGGAAATCTCTACGAAACGAGTACGATTGTAAAGGACTATGTAAAGTCGAGGGAGTATTATTATAAAGTGGCGGAGGGATTCCCCTTAAGCCTGTTCTGGGACAGGGCAAAAGACAGGATACAGTATCTGAACCGTCATTTTTTCAATATCCGCTGACGCAGTCTGCCGGGGGGCCGATTGGGAAAACGCCGGCCGCCCGGGACCTGAGCCGGGGCGGCTGACCGTATTTATTCAGCAGTTTCCGGGCGTTACGCTTTTTCCGCTGAACCCAGAACACTGACGTTTTTATGCTTGTACAGTTCCTTGAGCGAGTCCCTCGCGGGGCCGAGGTACTTGCGGGGGTCGAACTGAGCCGGGTTTTCCATAAGTTCCTTGCGGATGGCCGCGGTCATGGCGAGGCGGCCGTCACTGTCGATGTTTATCTTGCATACGGCGGACTTGGCCGCTTTCCGGAGCTGTTCCTCGGGAATGCCCACGGGATCCTTGATGGCCCCGCCGTACTTGTTGATTATCTTTACAAGATCAGCCGGCACGGAGGAGGAGCCGTGAAGAACGATGGGAAAGCCGGGAAGCTTCTTCTCAATCTCTTCCAGGATGTCGAAGCGAAGCGGAGGCGGGACCAGAATGCCTTCCGGCGTCTTGTGGCACTGTTCCGGTTTGAATTTATTGGCCCCGTGGGAAGTGCCAATGGAAATGGCGAGACTGTCGACGCCGGTTTTTGTAACAAAATCGATTACCTCGCTCGGCTGGGTGTAGGTAGAGTGCTCGGCGGATACTTCGTCTTCAATACCCGCAAGCACGCCCAGTTCCCCTTCGACTGTCACATAATCCTTCTGGCTATGGGCAAAATCCACCACTTTTTTTGTAAGCGCCACATTTTCCGCATAGGGCAGGTGTGACCCGTCTATCATAACGGATGAAAAACCGTTTTCGATGCAGTCTTTGCAGAGTTCGAACGTGTCTCCATGGTCGAGATGCAGCACTATAGGTACCGCATAACCCATCTGTTTGGCGAGCTGCACAGCGCCCTGGGCCATGTAGCGCAGAAGCGTCGAATTTGCGTATTTTCTTGCGCCGGAGGAAACCTGAAGTATAACGGGCGATTTTGTTTCCACACAGGCCTGGATTATTGCCTGCAGCTGTTCCATATTGTTAAAATTATAAGCCGGTATGGCGTAGCCGCCGGTTACCGCTTTTCGAAATAAATCTATTGTGTTGACGAGACCTAATTCCTTGTAAGAAACCATGTATTTCTCTCCTTGATAGTATACATGCATTTTAAATATCATGATTGGCTGTGTCAAGCTGTAAGCTTGACCCGATGTCGCCGCGGGTGGTAGGGTTTTGATGTGGGCAAATACCTGGCGGCATTCATTTTTTTAAGCTTATTCCTTCTGGCAGGCTGCGCCGGAGAAAAAATCCTGTTCATTTCCGACCCTTACTATTACGAAGCCCGTCTTGAAGAGGGGGGGAAATTAAAAGAGCTTACATCCGCTGCGGCAGGCCGCCGGCAGTCGCTGGAATTTGTTGTTCTCGATCCGGGAAAGGACTGGGATACGGAAATCAGGCAGCTCGCAGCCGGCGGCGCCGTTTCCGCCGTTATGTTAAGTCCTCTCGCAGCCTTATACCGGGATTCGGTATTCTCCGTTTTTCCCGAAACGCCTGTTTTCGCCCTAGATCCTGCTGAAAATTCAGAAAATAACCGCCCTGTGGGGGTGAGCTATGACAGGTCGGAAGCCTTCGCCACGGCGGCATCCCTGGCCGGAAAAACGTCGGGCGGCATGAAGGACTCAAACGGAATCGCG
>SPDA01000544.1 GCA_004525155.1 Spirochaetales bacterium | reverse complement strand
CATCAACTATGCGGAGGTTATCGCGTTCGGCTTCGACAAAACCGGGACCATGACAGGGGTTCGGTTCAGGGACACGGCGCCTGATGGGAAAGACAGGGAGTACTCCGTCACTGCCGATGAACTGGTCTGTGCGGCCGGCCCTTATACGGACCTGGTGCTCGGCCTGGACCGGAGAGCCGCAGAAGACGGCCGGAGGCTTATCCGGCCTTCAAAAGGCGTGCACCTGGTTTTCAGAAAATCTGTCACCCGGGGAAAAGCCGTTGTCGTGCCCGTGGGGCGCAATATCCTGACCTTTCTCGTTCCCCTGATGGATGATTACGTCATGATGGGAACTACAGATACTGATTATCCCGTACGGGATTATCATGACCTGGATTTTATTCCCGTAACCGAAGAAGATGTCCGTTATAATCTTGATGTGCTTGATATCATCTTTCCCCGGGTCTTCAAAAAACATGATATTCTCGCCTGCTATTCGGGCGTGCGGCCTCTTGCGAACCCCGGGCAGAACGGGGCGTCCGGCATAAGCGAGAGCGATACAAGCAGGACTCACGGCATCAGGCGCTTGAAAAGCGGCCTGTGGGTTATTACAGGCGGGAAATTCACCACCTTCAGGCTGATGGCGGAGCAGATGACTGATAGCATTCTTAATGCTCTGAGAGAAAAGGGCCTGAAGTCCGGCGCCAGGATCTGTTCTACTGCGGATAAAACCCTGCACGGATGCCCGGAGTCCTTTACTTTCCCGGAGGAAAGGAACAGATGGCTTGAAGAGGGCGCCGGGAGCCTGGAAAAACGAAGCGGCCTTCCGCGTGAAATTCTCCGTCACCTTCTTGAATCCTACGGCAGCTGTGCGGAAAATGTCGTGTCCCTGGCGGAAGGGGGTTCAGGGCTCGGGCAGCCTGTCGGCAGCGACAGAACCTGGATTATGGCCGAAATTAAATACGCAGCAGAGCGGGAAATGTGCCTGACCTTGAGCGACTTTCTCGTAAGAAGGACCCAGCTGAGATTTGTGGAACACCAGGGCCTGGACGTTGCGGAGAAAACGGCGGATGCTTTGGGGAATTATCTGGACTGGTCCCCTGACATGAAAACAAAACAGATCGATGAATACTGTAATTATATCGAAAAGGTATGGAGGGGAAATGCATGAAACCGCAGCTGATTGTAATGCTTACGTACAACGATGAAACCGTAAAAAACTCTTTTGAGGTGTTCGATGCCTGCGCCGATTTGCCTGTCAGGTTCTGGGGATTCAAGGATGTCGGCCTTCCGAAAAACGAGATGAAAAGGCTTGTGCGGAAAATGAAGGATAAGGGAAAGACGACCTTTCTCGAGGTCGTCTCACTGTCGGAAGAAGAAGGCCTCGACGGGGCGGATATTGCCGCGGACTGCGGTTTCGATTACCTGATGGGTACCGTATTCTTCCCCTCGATTTTCGACGCCATCCGTAAAAGCAGCGTGAAATATTTTCCTTTCTGCGGAACTGTATACGGACATCCCAGCATTCTCGATGGAAAAATACCGGAAATAATCGAGCAGGGTAATAAAATGATATCTCTCGGCATAGAAGGTTTCGATCTTCTTGGTTACCGGTATACGGGAAATGCCGAGGAACTGTCGGGGAAGTTCATTAAAGCGATGAGTGTTCCCGTAGTACTTGCCGGCAGTATTGACGGTACCCTTCGGCTTGATGCGGTAAAAAGGATGAATCCCTGGGCGTTCACCATCGGAAGCGCCTTCTTCGACAAGAAGTTTGCCGAAGGCGGTGATTTCAGGGAACAGATTGCCCGGGTACTCGAATATCTGGAAAAATAAACCGCCTTACGGGGCGATAATTTTGCGGGAGGCAAAACACACATGGAAGTTAAAATCGTCAGGAAATCGGAAGCCAGGAATTTTATGGAAGGCGACGAACACTGCAGGGAATACCTTAAGACAGACCGAATAACCTTCGGCACTTCCACGCTTCTTCCCGGGCAGCGCGGAACGGTCGACAAGGGACATCCCGGTTCGCACGAGATCTTTTTTGTATCCAGGGGGCAGGTCCTTCTTCATGTGCCGGACAGGAACCTGTACTACGAACTCCGTGAGGAGGACATCATCCTCATGCCGGAAGGCGTTCCTCATACCCTCATCAATGTCGGAGAGGAAAAGGCCGTCATTACCTGGAGCCTTGCGCCTCCGGAAAAATAATCCTATACCGGGAGGAGAAAGGTTATGGATCACATCATAAGCGTGGATTTGGGAACAACGGCAATAAAGCTTGCACTTTTCGATGAAGCGGGAAAGCTCATAGCCAAGTCCAATCAGGAATACGCTCTTCTCACGCCGACGACTCTGGCTGTGGAACTGCCGGTGGAAACCTATTGGAACTCGTTCAAGCTTGGAATTAAAGAAGCGCTGGAAAAATCCGGTGTAAGCCCGGCTTCGATAAAGGCCTTCGGAATCTCCGCCCAGGGGGAAACCCTTATCGTAACCGGCAGGGACGGAAAGCCTCTGCGAAACGCCATCGTATGGCTCGATAACAGGGCGCAAAAAGAGGCTGAAATTCTCAACAGCCACTTTACGGAAGAAACAACCTACAAAATTACGGGGCAGGTCAGCATCGTGCCTACCTGGCCTG
>SPDA01000073.1 GCA_004525155.1 Spirochaetales bacterium | reverse complement strand
TGAAAGGATTAAACCCGGAAAACCTGAGGCGATAAGCCGTAAAGCTTAAAATTATTCAGAAAATACCGGTTGCGGTTATTTATACCTGCCGTATTCAAGAGCTGTGAGGTATAGGGCGAAAAAATTCTCCAGGGGAACATCCTGCATATAGTGATTCGAGGGCGCAAAAATATATCCGCCGCCGGGCCCGAAGGCGTCGATCCGCTTCCTGGCTTCGGCTGCAGCTTGCTCCACCGATCCGTTTATGCCGCCCTGAATGTCCAGGCCGCCATGGAATATAATTTCATTGCCGAACTCGCGTTTCAGCTCGAAGGAATCCATGCCCGCGGCCTTCGGCTGCAGGGAGTTGAGCACGTCGATGCCGATATCGATAAAATCGGGGATAAGTTCCCTCACCGAACCGCAGCAGTGCATCCATATTTTCGCGCCCGGAGCGGCTTTCCTCACCTCATTAAAGAGCCTCCGGTACGGTTCCTTTAGAAAAGTCCGGTACATCTCAGGCGACAGCAACGGCCTGTCCTGCATCCCGTGGTCGCTGGAAAACTCCACCCACCCGATATAGGGTCCGATGGGCTTTAAAAAATTCACATGAAGTTCGATGAGCACATCCGTCATCTTGCCGATAAGGGTATGGGCAAACTCAGGATCGATATACATGTCCATGAAAAACTGCTCGAACCCGCGGAGAAACTGCCCAAGGTCAAGCATGAGCCCTGAAACGACAGAGGTGGTGGTAATGAAGTATTCGTTTTCATCATGCCACTTTTTAACCTGTTCCGGAATGCCTTCAAGTCTGCCGGGGTCCCCGGTATCCGGCCAGGTGTGCTTCTCAATGTCCGACACCTCCGCCTCCGCCAAAGGGTTGTAGGCAATGACGGATTCTCCGTTTACCCACTTCGAACCGTAGCCCCATTCGCTGATTTCGAATCCTTTATCATTCATGTATTTTTTAAAATGCTTCGGCTTTCCCGCGTTGGTGTGCCGGAAATCGCTGCCCACGAGTTCCGAAACGCGCTCGTCCACATAATCACCGGACCTGCTTGCCTTTACAACAGGACCGAGTTCCTTCCAGCCCTGCGCTTCTGCTATTTCCAGATACAGCTTGTTGCAGAGCCTGCTGGAGGAACCCCAGACATCCACCGGGACCCTGTCCGGTTCCTTATGGTTAAGAGCAGCGATAACCCTTTCTTTATGCGTCATAAGGCACCGGCTCTCCCGGCGCAGGGCATTACCATAAGGTGTACCCTCCATCCACAATCAAGTCGGTACCCGTACAGTAGGATGAAGCGTCACTCGCGAGAAACAACACGGCGCCCTGAAGTTCCTCCGGCTCCGCCATGCGTTTCATGGGGATTTTTTCGATCCACTGCCGCATGAGGTCCTCGGAGAAGGAACGTGCAAGCTCGGTAAGCGTATAACCGGGACACAATGAGTTGACCCGTATTTTATGCTGCGCCCACTCCACGGCGAGACATTTCGAAAGCTGAACGACTCCCGCTTTGGAGGCATTGTAGTTCGCCGTTGTCTGCGGCACGTTCACCACGTGAGCGGACATGGAAGCCATATTGATTATGGAACCGCCCCGGTTTTTCATCATGACCCTGGCTGACGCCTGGCAGGTTAGAAAAAGTCCCACCAGGTTCAGGTCAATGACCGCCCGCAGTGACTCGTAGGACATTTCTTCCGCCTTTTCCACCACCGCGGTACCGGCGTTATTGAAGGCAACATCCACCGTTCCAAAGGCCTTTAAGATTTCCTTCATCATCCGGTCCACATCATCCGGTTTGGTTACATCCGCCTTTACCGCAATGCATTTCACGCCTTCGGCTGCGATTTCGTGGGCTGTTTCTTCCGCCAACTCTATGCCGCGGGCAACTATAGCGATATCCGCCCCTGCCTGAGCAAGTCCGATTCCCACACTTTTGCCAATCCCTTTTGAACCGCCGGTTATTACAACTTTTTTCCCGTCGAGCCGGAATTTGTCAAGAATATTCATTTTATTGTTATCCTCTCCTCCACTGCCGCTGTTTCACCATCTTCCGTGCCGTTACCGAATTCCAAAACAACCGGCACAAACACGAAAAGAACTGCACATATCATGATAATCGATCTTTTCATGCGTCGCCCTCTAATTATTTTGGCTTTCTTTACTTACAATTTAAGTTTTATGTTTACTTATCATAACATGGAGATTCCCTATAGTCAATTTTTATTTTCGTTTATTTTCTTTAATTTATACATTATTTACGAAAACACTCTTGACATATGGTTAAAATATGATATTTTTAAGTATATTAAAACCAATATAAGGAGAACAGAATGAAGAAATTCAAAGTTTTTGGTCTGATGCTGATCATTGTCACACTGGCCTCCATGTCAGTCCTGGCTGGTGGAAAGTCGGAAAAACAAGATTCAACAAAAGCCACTGGAACTGCAAAAGAATTGACAGAGGGCAAAGCGGTAGGGAAATTGCCGAAAAATTTCACAATCGGTAAAATCCCTATCACCCTGGCTAACGGCTACCATCAGGCGGATGTAGCATGGTTCACAAAATACGCGGAAGAACAATATGGAGCCAAAGTTAAAGTCCTTGACGGTAAGTTCGAGCAGGCTACCATCGTCGCAAACCTGGATCAGCTTGTTGCTGAAGGCGTAGACGCAATCGTGCTTCATACCTATGAAGCGGAAAGCGTGGAAGCCGGAATCAGGGCCGCAAGAAAGGCCGGCATTCCCATTATCACATTCTATCTGCAGACGAACAACGATATTCCCTTCGTCGCGATCAATGAGGCGGATCAGGCATTTGAAATGGGTGTAGCCACTGCGAAAGCCTGGACAAAATTTCATCCCGATAAACCGATTATTTACGGCGTAGTAGACTACGTGGATTCCCCTGTCGTACAGGCCATGCGGACAGGTCCTTTTATCAAGGGTCTTAAAAGTGTTGCTCCCAATGCAAAAGAAGGCTTAATCCTCGACGGCGGCGGCACACGTGACACCGGTTACAAAGCCGCACAGGACATGATCCAGTCTCATCCCGAAATCAACGTATTTTATGGAGCCAGCTCCGATTATTCTCTCGCCATCCTTCCGGCACTTGAAGAAGCAGGCCGCGGAAAGGCTGTCAAGGGCGTTCCCAATACTGAAATTCTGGTCGGAACCGATGCAACGGAAGCTGAACTCGTAAAGGTATTTGATCCCAATTCATCGTTCAAGGTCACCATGGGTCTGACACCGAGAGAAAATGGAATTCTCAAAGTCGACACTATCGTGAAAGCTTACCTCGGCGAAATCGATCCCGACAAACGCCAGACTATTGAAGCCCATGACAAAGAAATCGATTACTGGAGTGCAAACATCGACGAAATCCAGAAATGGCTCGAAGATGAATACATGACCAAGGCAAATTTAAAGAAATAAACTTCCAGCTTAATTATTTGCAGGACTTTAACCGGCCGGAGAAGGCAATTTGCCGACTTCGGCCGGTATTTTTCTATTAATAGGGGTAGAATAAGGGATGGAAAACAATATCCTGGAATTAAAGAATGTCATAAAAGAATTTCCCGGCGTTTTAGCTCTGAACAAAATCAACTTGGAGATAAAGCGGAATTCCGTTCATTGCCTGGTAGGAGAGAACGGGGCCGGTAAATCAACTTTAATCAAGGTGCTTACCGGGGCTTTACCGAGAAGCAGCGGAAAAATCTTACTGAACGGTAATGAATTTCATCCCCACAATACAAAAGACGCCAGAGAGCAGGGAATTAGTACCCTTTTTCAGGAACTGAACGTCGTTGATCAGCTGACCGTTGAACAGAACCTTACCCTCGGCAGAGAGGATGTTTCCTTTGGGTTCTTAAAAAAATCCAAAAAAACCCAAGGGATGGTGGAAATCCTTAAAAGCATTGAGCCGAGCATTGATGAAAAACAACTGGTTTCAAAACTTAGTGTCGCAAAAAAACAGCTTGTCGAAATTGCACGGGCAATTGCGTCTGACGCGGAAATTATCATCATGGATGAACCGACGGCCGCCATATCAGAAAGTGAAATTAACAGGCTTTTTACCATAATCAAGGGATTAAAAGAAAATAATGTAACGGTAATTTATATATCTCATCGTTTGGATGAAATTTTCGAGATTGGAGACTATGTTTCGGTTCTCCGGGACGGTGAACTCATCGGGACCAAGCTTGTATCCGAGGTAAAAAACAAAGAGGAGCTGATCAAGATGATGATCGGCAAGGAAGTAAGGGAACATTATGTCCCCAATCAGGGAGATTATTCCGTTAAGGTCCTGGAAGTGAAGAATCTGACCAACGGGAAACTGAAAGACATCAGTTTCGATGTGTACAAGGGAGAAATTATCGGTTTTTACGGTCTTGTTGGAGCCGGAAAAACCGAACTGGGCAGGGCACTTTATGGAGTAGATGAATTTGAGGGCCATCTTATCTTCAACGGACAGGAAATAAAACCAAGATTCCCCCGCCAAGCCATCGATTACGGAATTTCCATGGTTCCGGAAGAACGAAGGACCGAAGGATTATTCACGCTTTTGACTATAAAAAGCAATATTCCTGTCATGAATTTGAACAAAATCGCGGTCTCCGGCCTGAAATCTTCCGCCTTGGAAAGAAATATAGCCAATGATTATATAAAAAAAATGCGGGTGGTTACCACCAGTGCCGAAAAACAGGTGGCCCTATTATCCGGCGGAAATCAGCAGAAAATAGTTTTTGCCAAATGTCTATTCGCTGACTCCCAGTTAATGCTGCTCGATGAACCTACCAGGGGAGTTGACGTAGGGGCGAAAGAGGAAATTCACAACCTGATCCGTCAGCTTTCCAGGGAAGGAAAATCAATTATCGTTTTTTCATCGGAATTGCCGGAGATCCTCAACCTATGCGACCGGATCTTTCTTCTTTATGAAGGCGAATTAAAAGCGGAGATGAAAAACGGTATGGATATTGACGATGAAAAAATCATACATATTGTTGCAGGTAGTGAAGCATGATGAATACAAAGAAAGTATCCATAAAATTGAGCAGGCAAACCGTTCTCACACTTTTCATGCTGGGTGTATTAATACTTTTAATTATAATTGTTTCAATAATCACCCCTCATTTTCTTGAAGGTACCAATCTAAGAAACGTTATTACACAGATGTCAATCCTGATTATCGTCGGCACATCGGTTACATTCCTGCTTATTACCGGCAATTTTGATCTCTCCGTAGGCGGTGTAATCGGCGCCTGCGGTGTTCTGGGCGCTTATTTCTGCCAGCCTTTCGCTCAGGGCGGTCTAGGACTGCCTTACGGAATTGCCGTTATTTTGGCCGTTCTTATTGGCGGGGTAATCGGTGCCGTGAACTCTTTCCTAGTTATCAAACTCGGCGTCGCTTCGGTTATAGCGACCCTCGGTACGATGTCAATCGCGAGAGGAATAGCCTACATATTCGCAAACGGTTCTATGGTGGAAGTCGGCCTTCCTCCGGTGTTCAGGATGTTCGGGACCATTTACATCGGTCCTCTTTCATTGACAGTCATCTGCATGCTTGTAATCCTGCTTTTATTCATCTTTCTTCAAAACAAGACACTCTTTGGTCAAAAGATATATTATATAGGCGCCAACAAAAAAACCGCCATTTTTTCCGGACTAAAAGTCGGCAAAGTTACGACTATTCTTTACATTACAAGCGGCATTCTTGCAGGGCTGGCAGGGGTAATTCTGGCTTCAAAACTCGGGGCAGGCGATAGTAAAGTCGGCGCCGGGTATGAATTCGATGCCCTGGTGGCGGCGGTGCTGGGCGGTACAAGCATTGCGGGCGGCGCGGGTTCGGTGATAGGTATGGTTGTCGGCGCATTTATCATCGGCGTACTTCAAAATTCGCTCAACCTGCTCGGCATTGCACCGGATTGGCAATCGATCGCAAAGGGCCTGGTAATTGTCGCCGCAATACTGGCACAGAGATTCGCGATGAACAGAATCAAAGCCTAATGTATTGACCATCGAAAAATGATAATCGAACTGAAGGAGTAGTCATAAAAATGGTTAGCGGTATCAAGAAAGCTTCATGGAGAAACATGGTAAAAAATCTCTATGTAGTCGGAATCCTTATATTCTTTGTAGTCCTTTTTACCATCATTTCACCAAAGTTTGTTCGGATTGCCAGTTTGGTCAATATACTGCGGGCCGCGGCTCCCACGATTATGGTTGCTACTGCTGTTACCCTGCTCATGATTTCCGGTCATGTTGATTTGTCTGTCGGCAGTATGCTCGGTTTCTGCGGGGTTTTTTTCGCGGTTTTATGTAAATCCGGTATTCCTGTAGTTACGGCCGCTTTGCTGACAACAATTATCGGAGGCGTAATAGGGATAGTGAACGGTCTGCTTGTGGTTAAACTGAAAATTATCCCCGTAATTGCAACCTTGGCAACCATGAGTCTTTTGTTAGGGATAGCCAAGCTATTAACCGGAGACACCATCCCCTATGTAAAAGGAAATCTTCCAAAGGCTTTTACCTATCTCGGACGAGGATCGATTGGCGGAATACCTGTTCAGCTGTTCATTATTATCGTAATAATTGCGATTTTCGTAATTCTGGAAAAGCGATCAATCCTCGGAAAATATTCAATAGCAATCGGCGGCAACAAGATAGCTGCCTCCCTTTCCGGAATCAATGTCAACGCCATTATATGGACCATGTATATCCTGGTTGGCATCGTGGGGGGATTTGCCGGGGTAGTTAAGGCAAGCAATCTTACCATTGCCGATGCGACGGCAGGCGCAGGCTTTGAACTTGACGTTATTATTGCTGTACTGCTCGGGGGAACAAGCTTCCAGGGCGGAGAAGGATCCGTTTTAAGGACCGTGGTCGGGGCTTTTATCCTAGTCATTCTCGGTATCGGTATGAACTTTATCGGTGTCCCGCCCTTCTATCAGTATGTGGTAAAAGGTGTAGTGCTGATCGTTGCAATACTACTAGATACTCTCGTCAAAGAACAAATCGCCGAATAGAGGAGCGTTAACTTTGGAAACCCAAACTGTACTCGGCCGCACCGGCATTGGTCGCCAA
This sequence comes from Spirochaetales bacterium, assembly GCA_004525155.1. GTDB lineage: Bacteria > Spirochaetota > Spirochaetia > SPDA01 > SPDA01 > SPDA01. Next base: position 825 of record SPDA01000073.1, on the reverse strand, counting down.
AAACTCAATTATCTTTATGGGAAAGAACAATGAAACAGGAAGTTTCCCGCTTTATAGAGGAAAGGCACGAACAGATACTCGATCTTATTGATACGAAAGGCAGAGTTACCGTCAAGGAACTTAAGGATAAGTTCGGAATGTCGCTGGTAACACTGAGGAGCGATCTGAAGGAGCTCGAATTTCAGGGCAAAATCCGCAGAACCCACGGCGGGGCCATGGCAGTGGAAGACAAGCCTTTCGCCCCGCCCTTCAGCATCAGGAAATCGATAAATCAAAGCCAGAAACAGGCAATAGGCAAAGCAGCTGCGGAACTGGTAAATAACAGGGAAGTTATCTTCATCGACGGAGGCACAACCGCGGCGGAAATGCGGCTGTTTCTCTCGGACAAACAAAACATAACGGTAATATCCCCCAGCATCGAAGTCGCCTACTGGCTCTGCGTTACCACCTCCGTTACCATCTATATGCTCAACGGTTTTTTGCTTCGTGAATCTCTCGGTGTTATCGGCGAACCGGCCATGGAGACCATCGACCACTGGAACATATCCAAGGCCTTCTGCGGGGCGGCAGGCCTTACAGAAGACGCCGGCCTTACCGACAATCATGTGGGGTTTATAGAACAGAAACGGATAATTACCAAAAAAGCGCATAAAGTAGTGGGACTTGTCGACTCGTCGAAATGGGGTGTCGTATCCCTGGGAACTTTCGCAAACATATCGGAGATCGACACTATCATCACCGACAGGAGCGCCCCCAGGGACATGATAAACTGCCTCAAAAAACACGATATTGAGGTCATCCTCGCCTGAGGCGGGCGGGATAGAC
>SPDA01000261.1 GCA_004525155.1 Spirochaetales bacterium | reverse complement strand
CCTTACGGAATCAGGCTCATGGCCGTGACCAAGACATAGCCTGTGCCGGTCATCATGGAGGCCTACTGCGCGGGCGCAAGGCTCTTCGGAGAAAACAGGGTGCAGGAGGCTCAGATAAAGTATCCGGGACTGCCTGAGGATATCGAACTGCACTGCATCGGCCACCTTCAGCGCAACAAGGCTAAAACCGCGGCGGACCTGTTTTCCTGGGTTCAGTCAATAGACAAACTGGAGACGGCAGCTACCATCGAGAAATACTGCGCGGATACGGGAAAGATTATGAACATTCTTCTCGAGGTGAATACTTCGGGAGAGGCCGCAAAGCAGGGTTTTCTTTCCGAGAGGAACCTGTTTGAATGTCTCGAAGGTCTCGGGAAGCTTCCCCATATCCGTCTCCGGGGCCTCATGACCATCGGCCCTCTGGGCGATGACACCGAAAGGATACGTTCCTCCTTCAGAAAGCTCAAGCTGCTGTTCGAACAGATCAGGGCCGAAGCGGGAAGGCCGGATCTGGATACACTGTCCATGGGCATGTCGTCCGATTTTGAAACCGCCGTGGAGGAAGGGGCCACCTTGGTCAGAATCGGGTCCCTCCTTTTCGGCGCACGGGAGCCGGTGAAATGAAAAATTCCGTTTTTTTCCTGATTCTGCTGCTGGCCGTCTTTTCCGGCCTGCCGGCACAGGAGAACCAGACGCCGCCGGAGCCCTACGAGGAGGAGGAATTTCCGGACTGGGCCTTAAGTCTGCGGAGAGGGGAAATTATTCTTATAGGTTCCTACCCCATAACTTTTCTGGCCACCTCCCTCGTATACGGTCTTGTGCGGTTCGGCATCAACAGTTTCGAACCAACCTACGCTCCCCAGCCCTTTGCCGGCGCCGGGGCGGTACCGCTCAGCCAGGATGAAATTGCAGGCATTGCCGTCGGCGCAGCTTCCGTTTCTCTCATCATCGCCGTCATCGATTACTTTATTTTCAGGAAGGAAACTGAAAAAAAACGCCTGCCCGAAAGCAGTCCATGACAAAACATGAATTTTACGTAAACGATTCGGCACATACCGGCATGCGGGCGGACCGGTTTATCGCGGAGGTGATGGGATTCTGCACCAGGAGCCAGCTTAAATCCCTCACCCGGGAGCTTGCGATAAATGACGTTCCCGTTAAGCCCTCCCATCATCTTAAAACGGGAGATCTCATCACCCTTGCCATGGAGGAACCATCCATGGAGCATATCCTGCCGGAACCCCTGCCGCTTTCCATTTTGTATGAGGACGAGAATGTGGTCGTTATCGACAAGCCGCAGGGCATGACTGTCCATCCAGGGGCCGGTAAAAACAGCGGCACTCTCGTACAGGGGCTCATGTATCATGTGCGGGGCCTTACGGAAAATTTCGAAGATTCCGTTCGTCCGGGAATTGTTCACCGCCTGGACATGGATACCTCCGGCGTGATCATCACCGCGAAAAACGCGCGGACGCATGATTTTCTGGCGAAGCAGTTCAGCGGCAGAAAGACCAGAAAAAAATACATCGCCCTGGTAATGGGCAGGCCCGCAGAAAAAAAAGGCACCATTGCGGAGAATATTACGCGGGACCCGAAAAACCGGAAACGGTTTACCGTCTCCGCCGTTTCCGGCAAACCGGCGAAAACCAATTACAGGGTCTTAAGGCAGTTCAAGGGGTATGCCCTGCTTTCCGTTGAACCTGTAACGGGAAGGACCCATCAGATCCGGGTCCATCTTTTATCCAGGGGTATGCCGGTGGTAGGAGACCGGGTGTACGGCAGGAAAAAACCGCTTCTTCCCGAAGCGGGACTGATGCTCCATGCCCTGAGCCTCGCCGTAACGCTTCCAGGGGAAACATCGCAGAGAGTTTTCCGGTCCCCGCTCCCGCTCCGCTTTTATACATACGCCGGACGCATAAAGAGTATGTGTCTCTAGGGTTCCGGCGCACTTGAAAAAAATATATCCGCAGTCTGTTCACGGAAAATTCAACTGTTATTCAGCAAGGTACGGGTTAAAGTCCTTCTCTATCTTCAGTGAAGTCGGCGGGCCGTGGCCGGGAAAAATGTACACCGATTCCTGCAGGGTAAGTATCTTGTCGCGGACCATGGTGAGGAGTATCTCCCTGGCATACGAGTTGGGGCTGTCACCCAGGCGGCCGGCTCCCAGAGCGTCTCCGGTAAAGAGCATGTTCCCGATTTTATACACAACGGCTTCCTGGGAATGGCCGGATATGAGCATGCACGTAACGGATTGCCCGTTAACCGATATTTCCTCATCGTCACTAATCTTCCGCACTGTGCCGACGGAGGGCAGCTCTCCGGCGCCGCAGAGAACGTGAGCATCGTAGATTTTAAGTATCGTTTTTATGCCGTGTGTATGGGCCTCGTGAGGAGTCGTAACGAGAATGTTCCTGATATAATAATTGTTGCTTTCCACGAGACTGAGCAGTTCCTCATCCATCAGGCCCGGATCGACGATGATGGCGTCGCCTCCGCCGGCGGGTCCGAGAAGGTAGGTATTGCAGAATCCGAATACGGTAAAGTGAAAAAACAGGTTCATGAAAACTTGTCTTCCTCCGTAAATAATGCGTCTTCGTAATTGGAATATTTGAAATTGACATTATCCAGCTGGGATTTGCTGAAATTGACTTTTTTTATGTTGCAGTCCACGATCTGGACATCTGTCAGGTAGCTCTTTATAAAAGTACTGAAATAAAGGTCCGATTCATTGTATGTGGTGGAACTGCAGTCGGCACCGTTGAAATTTGTATGCAGGATATCGGAACCTGAAAAATCACAGCGGACTAATTCCGAACCTCCAAACACGCAGGCCTGCATATTGATTTTAGTAAAAACGCAGTCCTTAATGGCCGCGTAATCGAAATAACAGAGACGGAAATGGGAATCCGAGAAATCGCAGGCGTTAAATATGGTATAGGAGAACCTGCATTGAACAAACCGCTTTTTTGAAAGCTTCAGGCCGGATATATCGGCAAAGGCAAGGTTCAGGCTGGTAAACTGCTGCCCGCCGTCTAAATGCGCGGCGATATCGGAAAGGTAGGAATCCATGTCCGGGAGATGGTAAAAACAGCTGTCACTAAGGGAAAGAGCGGATTCACGGCAGCCGGGATGCCTGCAGTCTGGAAAAGCGAACATGCAGTCAATCATAATATAATGCCGGGCTCTGGGCAAGGCCGCAGGACCTTATCAGGAAACCCGGAACAGGGATTTCAGACGCGCCCTTAACTTTTTCAAGGTTTTGGTGTAGGTTATCGGTATGTGTTATCGTTGCGGAACGCCCCACGCGGGGCCTGTTTTCAGATCGAGTCTGTGCGGCGAATGCGGCGCGGATCTCAAAGTCTGCCTGAACTGCAAGTTCTATGACCCTTCCGTACACTGGGAATGCAGGGAAACGGTGCCTGAACCGGTGCGCGAAAAGGAAAGATCCAACTTCTGCGATTATTTTTCCTACCTTCTCCGTTTTTCCGGTTCTGAAACCGGGAGCAAATCCGGCCAGGCGAAAAATAAATTCGACAGTCTCTTCGGTAATGAGTAAAAGACCGGTCCTCTTTCTAGATTCCGGCGTCGGCGGTCTGCCGTATTACGAATGGGTCATGCACAGGGTTTATGACCGTTCCCTCGTCTACGTGGCGGATACGGAACACTTTCCCTACGGCGACAAGCCGGTGGAAACAATCCTGTCCCTGGCGGAAGAGCTTGCCGTCAGGATTATAGAAAGTTTCGATCCCGCCCTCATCGTTCTCTCCTGCAACACCCTTTCCGTCATTGCCCTGTCCATGCTGCGTTCGCGGTTTCCCGTACCAATGGTAGGCGTGGTGCCCGCGGTCAAACCCGCCGCCGCCCGCAGCGAAAAAAAACGAATCGGTGTTATCGCCACAAAGAGAACAATCGAAGACGTCTACCTAAAGCAATTGATCGCCGAGTTCGCCTCGGACTGCAGTGTTCATCCCTTTGCGGACAACGGCCTGGTCGGTTTTGTGGAAACCAGGATTCTAGAGGCGGATGAGGAGGAAAAAAACAATGCCTGCGCCGCCTCCGTCAGTTATTTTAAGGAAGCCGGCATAGACGCCCTGGTACTGGGATGTACCCACTTCATTTTTCTCAAGAACACGTTTGCCGGGCTTCTTGGCGGCGGGGTGAAGGTCCTCGATTCCGTTGAAGGCGTGGGCAGACAGGTGCTCCGTCTTCTGATCGGGGATGATCATACCGGAGCGGAGCCGGGCGGAAGATCCGCCGGACTGTTCGTAACCTCGGCAGAAAAAGGGCCGTTTTACAGGAGCCTCAGCAGCCGTTTCGGTATCGAATACGGCGGCCTTCTAACCTCCGGAGTCCGGCTGTGAGGGGGACGGTTCTTTTCGGCATCAACACAATCTATACGGTCTTAAGCCGTGAGCAGGAATATCAGTGCCGGATTAAAGGTAAAAAGCTTAAGAGCACGGGCAGATGGTACAATCCCCTTGCGCCCGGAGACGAGGTGGAATTCGAAATGGATCCGCTGTCTGACGAGAAAGGCGCGATTGTTGAGCGT
>SPDA01000371.1 GCA_004525155.1 Spirochaetales bacterium | reverse complement strand
TCTTCCCGCAGAAGGAATGGATCATCGACGCCCTTCACCAGAAGGTGCTTCCGCTTCCCGGGTATACGGCCTCAACGGTGCAGACCTACGGTGAAATACTGCGAAGGAACAGAAAGGGCGTATAAGGTGGATGAAGCCATTTTCCGGAGTCTGAACAGCCCGGACAGGGCCGTCCGTTTCGCGGCAATCGACAGTCTTAAGACAGCCGCGGCCGGCGTAAATGAAACACCTCCGCGGACTGAGGAAGTAAACAACCACGTGCACACGATCTATTCCTTCAGCCCCTATTCCCCTGCCATGGCAGCCTTCAAGGCCTGGCAGGCGGGGCTTAAGGCCGTGGGTATCATGGACCATGACAGCATAGCCGGTGCGGGTGAACTGCTCGCCTGCTGCGCTGCCCTTCGGATCGGCTCCACCGCCGGCATCGAGATACGGGTCAACATGAACGGCACGGGTCTCGAAAATAAAAAGATCAACAATCCCGATTCCCTCAACAGCGCCTATATCGCCATCCACGGCATTCCCGGCCCCCGCCTGGAGGAGGCGGCAAAATTCTTGCGGCCCATCAACGAGGCCAGAAACAGAAGAAACCGGAGGGAGACGGAAAGGCTCAGCGCCATACTTTCCGGGTATGGGCTTGGTCCCCTCGATTTTGACAAGGACGTGTATCCCCTATCCAGGGCCGTTGAAGGCGGAAGCATTACGGAGAGGCACATACTCGCGGCCCTGGCATTAAGGCTTGAAAAAACAGCCGGCAGGGGGGGCGGACTCGCGGCCCTGCTTACACAGAAGCTTAAGGTACCGGTATCCGGAAAATTAGCCTCCTACCTTTCGGACGCGGACAATCCTCATTACCTGTACGACGTCATCGGGGTCTTGAAAGGCTCCTTCGTGGAAAGATTTTACGAGGATCCCGATACTGACGAATGCGTGAACGTGAAAGAAGCGGTTGATTTCGCCCTCTCCCTGGGAGCCATACCGGCCTATGCCTATTTGGGCGATGTTACCGAAAGTCCCACCGGCGACAAAAAAGCGGAGAAGTTCGAAGATGACTTTCTCGACGAGCTCATGCCTCTCCTTAAAAATCTGGGTTTCAAGGCGGTGACCTACATGCCCCCCAGAAACACGCTCCCCCAGCTCAAGCGTATCCAGCGCTGCTGCAAAGAGTTTGAGCTTATGGAAATAAGCGGAGTCGACATCAACAGTTCCAGGCAGATATTCAACTGCCCCATCGTGCTTAAACCCGATTTTGTCCACCTTGTCGACGCCACCTGGGCCCTTGTGGCGCATGAAAAACTCGCTGGCCTGGATGAAAGATACGCTCTTTTCAGCCCCCGCAACCCGCTGGCTGAATCACCGCTTGCCGAGCGGCTGGAGCGTTACGCCGCCGTCGGAAGGGCGATGGATCACGGAAACCCGGAAAAAGCCCTCGAGTATGTGCGGTTTTAGCAGGAGAATCTATGAATAAAGATTGGTTAATGATTATTCCGCCCCTGTTGAGGGGTCTCACCTTCGACGGCGGTAAAGGCGCTTTCGTCAGGTTCATGGAGAAACCGCCGGGCGGTACGGCAGGGGACACCGCCGGCAGCAGGCTCCTTTTATCGCTTGCGGCAGCGGATCCGGCCGCGGACCGGGAATCTGCTGCCGCGGAGATCCTCGGCCAGCTTCTCGTTCCGTGGAGCAGGCACCTGGAAACCTTCGGCAGGCCCCCGCGTCTCGTTGAAGTGGAAGGAACAGGATTTTTTTCTGTTTCAAAAACCTATGACGAAGCTGGGGAGGGAACAGCTTCAAAGGAAGCGCCGCCCGCGGAGCCCGACAGAAACAGCGTGGTCCGGGGGAAAATCGCAGTGGTCACCGGCGGAGCCCAGGGCTTCGGCGAGGGAATCGTACGGGAATTTTTAAAAGCGGGCGCCTTTGTATGGATTGCGGACCTCAATGCGGAAGGCGCGGCCGGGCTCTCCGATGAGCTTAACGGGCAGGCCGGAAAAACGATGACCCTGCCGGTATCGGTGAATGTTACGGATGAAACGTCCGTAGCCGCCATGGTCGATACGATTACCGCAGCCGCGGGCGGCTTCGATATTTTCGTGAACAACGCGGGCGTACTCAAGGCAGGAAGCGTAAAAACCATGGATCTGGCTTCCTTCAAATTTGTCACGGAGGTCAATTACACAGGCTATTTTCTCTGCGCGAAATACGCTTCAAGGGTTATGGCGATGCAGAATCTCGCGGCGCAAAAATCCGGAAGCGCGAAATATTTTTCCGACATCATCCAGATTAACTCGAAATCCGGCCTTGAAGGATCCAACAGAAACGGAGCCTATGCGGGCGGAAAGTTCGGCGGCCTGGGGCTTACCCAGAGTTTCGCACTTGAACTTGTGGAAGACAACATAAAGGTCAACTCGGTATGTCCCGGCAATTTCTTCGAAGGCCCCCTGTGGTCCGATCCGGAGAAAGGGCTTTTCGTGCAGTATCTGAAGGCGGGCAAGATTCCCGGAGCCCGGAGCATAGAGGACGTCAAGGCTTTTTACGAGGCGAAAGTTCCCATGAAACGGGGATGCCTCGCCGGGGACGTCGTGAAAGCCATGTTCTACATCATCGAACAGAAATATGAAACCGGTCAGGCCGTACCTGTTACAGGCGGCCAGATTATGCTTAAATAAAAGTATCAGACGGATGATACATAGGAGATTTTGAATGAAAACGAAAGCGCTAAGAATGTACGGCAAACACGACCTCCGGCTGGAAGAGTTCGATCTGCCTGCGATAAAAGACGACGAAATACTGGCGCACATCATTTCCGACAGCGTGTGCATGTCCTCCTACAAGGAGGCGGAACAGGGTTCCGAACATAAAAGGGTTCCCAAGGATATAGCCGTCAATCCGGTCATCATCGGCCATGAGTTCTGCGGTGAACTTATAGAGGTGGGAAAAAAATGGCAGGGCAGGTTCAAGGCGGGCCAGAGATTTTCCATACAGCCGAATATGAGGCATCCCGATGTTGTGGGGGGGCTGGGAGCTCCGGGCTACTCCTTTCCCTATATCGGCGGCGCGGCGACCTACATCGTTATCCCGAAAGAAGTGATGGAGCAGAACTGCCTTCTCGAATATAACGGCGAATCTTTTTATTTCGGTTCCATAGCGGAACCCATGTCATGTATCGTAGCGGCCTTCAAGGCGACCTACCACATCGAGGAGAATTATATACATCGCATGGGCTGCGTAGAGGGCGGCAACATGGCCATACTCGCGGGCGTGGGTCCCATGGGCATAGGCGCCATCGATCTCGCCATACACAGCGACAGGAAACCGGGCAGGCTCGTGGTTACCGACATAGACGACATACGGCTCGCCAGGGCTGCATCGATCTACCCGGAGGCGGAAGCAAAGAAAAACGGCGTGGAACTGATCTACGTTAACACGAAAAACCTGTCGGATCCTGTAAAGCAGCTTAAGGATCTCACCGGCGGAAAAGGGTATGACGATGTGTTCGTGTTCGCTCCGGTAAAGAGCGTGGTAGAGCAGGGGAACCAGATTCTCGGCTTCGACGGATGTC
>SPDA01000643.1 GCA_004525155.1 Spirochaetales bacterium | reverse complement strand
CATGTGGCAGCCCTGGGGGCGCTGCTTAAATCAAAATATCTTTCCCTCAGTCCCCATGGAATCTACGATGCCATCATGTCCTCCGCGGAAGATCTCGGCACGGCAGGCTGGGACGCCTATTACGGAGCGGGCCTCATCAATCCGGCGGCAGCCCTGAACATTGTCCCCAGCCTCACGAAGGTTCAGGACACAACGAACGGGACCGTGAACCCGCGCACCGACACCTATGACGATTTCACCCTGAACGCATCCCTCGGTTCGCTAAGGCGCAACTTGAACAGCGCCAACACAACCGCGGATCTGGACCTCTACCTGCTCGACGCGAACGGAAACGTGCTCGCGGAATCGATAGGCGACAGCTCGACAGAATCCATCACTTTCTTCACGGGAAGCGTCAGCGGGACCTACAAGGTAAGGGTTAAAGTCGTCAGCAACAATTGACCTATTTCATGGTCTGCTGAATCCGCATCTCCACCTTATCCACCTGCCCGATATTTTTCAGTTCGGAAGCGAGGGCCTCGATGTCGAGGGGTCTCGGCAGTTTTGCCAGGACCTTAAGGGTATTTCTCTGCCCTTTGCGCATCCGTAAAGAAATATTGATGGAGGATATGTTCTGCGCCATGAGTATCTTCTTGACCCCGTCCAGTCCCGTGAACCCGTTTGCCAGGTAAATAATAATCAGGTCGCCGCTGCTTTCGGGGATGAATTTTTTTTCGACACGCCCCAGCACGACGAGCACGAAAAGCGCCGCTGCCGTAACCATGGCGGCGGGTATGAAAAAACCGGCGCCTACGGAAAGACCTATGGCGGCGACAACCCAGATGTCCGCCGCGGTGGTAAGGCCCTTTATGCTCATGCCGTTCCTGAGTATCGCGCCGGCGCCGAGAAACCCGATTCCGGAAACGACCTGCGCGGCAATGCGCGTAGGATCGGGACCGCCCGCGGGTCCGGAGAAGGCCCTGGCTGTTTCAATGGAAATTATCATGAACAGAGCCGCGCCGGTGGCAATGAGAATATGTGTCCGCAGGCCGGCCGCCCTGCCCTTGACCGCCCGCTCGAGACCGAGCAGACCGGAAAGCAGCATGGTCACACAGAGCCGGACAAGAACAACCAGCACCGTTATTTCCGTCGTGGTAAAAAGGTATTTAAAGGTGATCATAACTGCTTACCAGTATATATAATTGCCGGCGGAAAAAAAAGGGCAGCCTGCGGAGCCCGCTTCAGCCGGGCAGAATGCCGCCGTCCACCGCCTCCCGGATCAGGCCGCGGGCATATTCCCACAGGGTCATCGACCCCTCCGAAATACGCGAAGTTATTTCGAATACCTGCTCCGCATTCACCCCGTGCTCCCTCCAGGATTCACCGCCGGAAAAATAATTGAGCAGGAGGGGCTGCAGCCTGTCGATGGCGCCGGCGAACCGCGCCTCTTTTGTGCGCTTCTCCTCGAACTCCATCCACAGGCGGCGGAATTCCTCCGCCTGCTCCCGGGGCAGCATGGGGAAGAGCCTGTCCGCGGCTTCCCGCTCTCTGGCAGCCTGGGTTTCCCTTCCCGCAGCATCGTAAATATAGGTGTCACCTGCGTAGATTTCTACAAGGTCGTGGACCAGGGCCATTTTCAGCACCGTGAGCAGGTCCAGGTCCGGCTCATCAGCGTATTCCCGGAGCACCAGGGCACACAGCGCAAAATGCCACGAATGCTCCGCGTCGTTTTCCTTACGGCTTCCATTAACCAGGAAGGACCTGCGGTAAATGTCTTTCAGCTTGTCAGCTTCAACAAGAAAGCGGATCTGTTTTTCAAGACGTCCGGGGTTCACTGCCCCTCCTTCCCGGCCGCACCTGGTCCGGCTGGTTTATGCTTGAGGTGTGCCGGAGTCATCCTGTTTACCGCGCACTTGAACGCGAAACGCATGATGGCATCGGTGCTCACATCGGCGCCGTAGCGTTTACGCATGATGAGGATGATGGCCTTGATCGCGTCTTCGCTCAGGACGAGGTAGATAAACCGGTCCCGTTCCTCCGGAGTCATGTCGTCGTATCGGACCATGAACCGATTCTATCACGGGAAACGCATAAAAAAAAGGCGGCCCTTAAGGACCGCCTGGTTTAACGCGTGTAAAAGCTAGGCTATCGAGTAGAAGGCCTTTTTCCCGGGGTATTCGGCGATGCCTTCGAGCATGTCCTCGATGCGCAT
>SPDA01000284.1 GCA_004525155.1 Spirochaetales bacterium | reverse complement strand
TCATCGTGAAACAGATAACCGACCTCGGGCTCAAATTCAGCCTGGTGACGGATTACACGAGCTTCGTGGCTGTCGAAGAGCGGGCGGAGGCTGAAAAAACAAGCGGACTGCCGGAGTTCAGGCGGATTCCTGTCATGCTGACCAAAGACTGGCACGGAACCCGGGCCCTGCAGGAACAGGCGGACTTCTCAGCGCTGGCCGGCAGTGTCGGCGGCGGACTCGGGATGCCCATCCTCATGGCGGAAGCCGCTCCTTCCTCGAAACGGGGACTGTTCAGGTTTTCAGCCCCCAAGGCGAGAGCCAAAAAAGGGGACAGCGGCATGAAGATGCAGAAGCTGGCACCATCCGCCGGTATGTCGAATATCATGCCCGAAGCGGCTCTGCGTTTTGACCGTACGGAAGATGCAAAGGAAAAAGGCGGTGAATGGTACCTCGACCTGCTCAGCACTCAGGAGGCGGAAGGTTATTTTACCGGACTCCCCATCTGCGCGGAACAGCTTGGCGCAGAGGTGCGTTTACTGAAAGAGGCGGCCGGGAAACTGGACAAGCTCGACCCGAAGCTTAAGGAGCAGGTGTTTACCACCTGGCTTGCGGTACGCCTTCTCGAACAGGATCAGGAGATCCGGAGTGTAAGCGGCCGGGCAATCAGGAAGGCGAAAACCTGGCTTGCGGAAGCGGCACCGAACCTGACCATCGCGGGCCTTTCACCGGAGCGTTACCTGGGGGAGAAACTCAATCTCCGGGTATGAAGATAATTCACCAAGGCAGGGCTGCCCTTTTTCCGGTATTGAAATACTTTTCACTTGTACATGGCGAGGGCCAGTTTCGCCTTTTCTGCTTCGTTGTTCAAGATAAGGGCCCTGTTGAGCTCGGCCAGACCCTCTTCTTCCCGTCCCTGAACCAGCAGAGCTATGCCCCTGTTCGTATAAACATAAAACAGGCTGGCGTTGTCGGCAGCTTTTTCCGCCCTGGAATAGGAGGCTAAAGCTTCTTCCGGGCGGTCCTGCAGCAGAAAGGCGTTGCCGGACACAAGCCACCCGAAAAATGTTTCATCCGTTTCGAGGGATTTATCCGCCCGGGTCCGCATCAGCTCAATCGCTTCCTTCCGCCGGGCCGGTGATGCTCCTCCCAGTTTGTATTTCTGCAGGGAGGCGAGTACATAATAATCGTAGGCATCGGGACCGGCGGCCTTAATCTTTGACACAAGCACGGATTCCAGACTGTCCGCTGTTTGTTCCAGCAGATCGTCCCCGCTTAGGTTTTCGAATAAGATGGAGAAGATTAAGGCGTTCCAGGCCTTGGCCATATCCGGCCGCGTGCTCACGGCCAGTTCCGCATAGCGTCTCATCTCGCCGCTATTTCCCGGGCCCGTGTTGTAGAGCGCCGCCGCAAGGTAGGCTTCGATGTCGGCCGGGGGACGGAGCGCAAGGGCCTTTTCAAGATGATCCCTCATCACGGCCCCCTCAACAGGATCGAAATCCCTTATGAACCGGAACATGTCCTCCATGTCGAAGTCAGGAACCATCATGAGTGTTCCCAGCTGTGAAAACCACCGGATGAGAGCACGGAAACCGAAGGAAGCCACATAGTATTGATAATTGTTTTTATCAATACTGATGGCCTTGTCGAGCAAATCGAGATACATGATTCCGCGAACCGAGTCAAAATACGAAAGCAGGGCCTGTTTTACATCCTCTTCCCTGGCGGCGCCGGATGCCGGCGGGCTCTCCAGGACCGCAAAGCTTTCCCGGAGAAGGGCAGGCAGGGTCCGGTTAAGACTGATATCGAGCGTGAGCAGAAAAGCCTGAAAATAGAGTTCCGCCTCCCCTGGGTACACCTGCTGATAGAAGGAGGCTATTCTGAAAGCGAGTTCGGGATTTTCAGCGCGGTTGTTCATGGCAGCGAGGACCGTGGGAACGGACGCCGTACCCGATTCGAGCAGCGGCCGGACACGTTCGTACGCTTCATCCCTGAATTCCGCGCGGCCGGATACGGAGGAAATATCGAGAAGGTTACGGGCATTTGTGTCCGCAGGATCTCTCCCGTAGAGGCTGAGGAAAACGTGGCCGTATTCCTCAGCAAGGGCAGCCGCCTCAGCAGTCATGCCGCTATCAAGACATTGTGCAACCGCCCGCGTCACCGCTGCATAATCCGCCGGAGTCTGCTCAACCACCTTCAGAAGCTTCTCAGCCCCGGCCCTGGCCTCCTCCGGAGTCTGGCGGGACACATCGCTGAAACCGACTGATATCTGGTACTGAAGCTCTCCGTATTCCAGATAATCGGCAGCATTGTCACGGCTGACCTGGCCGAAACCTGATCCTGCCGCAATAATAAAAAACAGGAAAATTAAAAACCCGCGCGGGGGAAAGAATAAAATCATATGCCTTAACTATAAACATTTTACAAACCTTTTACAAATATGCGCTTGACTGCACAGTTTGCGGAGACTATCATACCGACAGGTTTAATGGTATGAAGCCGGTAGTTACAGGTATTTTCAGGACCAGGGGTTTCCCGCCGGCGTTCCTGAAATTCACATTCTTTCTTGTATTGATTTTCTCTGCCCGTTTTGCCTACAGCCAGAGCCTGGCCGAATGGCTTACCGGCATGAAGCAGGTTCACCCGGTCTACAAGCGCGCCCTGCTGGACAGGGAAATAGCGGACCTTAACCGGAAAAAAAACCTCATCGAAGCCTCCACCGAAGAGCAGAAACTCGGCGCGGAAATTACCTATATAAGCGCCCTTTCCGCTTTGACAGTACAATACAAGACTTTTTACGAAGACGTGGCCGATGCCGCCTTTACCGTAGCCCTGGAAGGCACGGACCTTGAAATAGCGGAAGTAAGATTTAAAATTGCCTCGGACTCCTACAACCGCGCGAAAGTGCAGTATCAGCAGGGGCTGGTATCCGCGGAAAGTGTGGAAGGTCAGCGTATTGCCTCTGTTGAGGCCGAAAAAGAGCTCCTCCAGGCCCGGGAGACCCGCAATGACGCCGCCAGGTATTTTACCTACACCACCGGCCTGGAATGGAAACCTTACGTCACCGATTTGTTTACCCTGTTTTCCTGGCTGCCGGACAAGGACACCTGGCACAAGGCGGACTTCCCCCTGCAGAAAGCCCGGATTCAGCATGCCCTGGCCGGGTACCGCCTCGACCATCTGCCTGCCAACGCGCCGCCGGGAGAAAAGCGCATAAGTGAAATCAGTCTGGAGCAGGCGGTCCTTACTGAGAAGGCTGCAGAATTCGATGCCGACCGGACCTTTGCCAGAAACCTGCTCGATATAAAGTCCCTGAAGGAGACTGCGGAAATACTGTCCCGGAAACTCGATCTTGAGGTAACGCAGACCGCGGGTACCCGTCTCCGCTTCCAGCAGGGGGCCGTATCCGAACAGGAGTACGATCAGAAAAGGGTAACCACTCTCCAGGCCGAACGTAACAGCCTCGCAGCCATTCTCGAATTCACCATCGCTCTCTTCGACGCGGTTGTTTTATCGGGGTTCCTGCCGGAGGACGTGCTCTGATGAAGAAAAGCGCCCTGTTATTCCTCCTTTTTACCGCCTGCGGCCTCCTCTATGCCGACCTTCCGCAGCTCTACAGCACGCGGCTCGATAAAAGTCTCGATTATCAGAGAGCTCTCCTGCAGCTGGAACAGGCGCGGCTTTTACTCAGACAGCAGGAGGCTATTTATATTCCCTACGTCGATATCGGCGGGGGCCTCTCCCAGTCGGGAGGGAGGCAGCTAACCCTGGAAAACGGCCTGCTCCAGCCTTTTTCATTCGTCCTCCGGGCACGGTTTCTGAACGTCCTCGGCGCGGATTTTTCCCTGACCCTTCCTTTTACCTGGGATGCCGAAGCGGGAGCGGCCGTGGAGGTCCCCACCCTGTCCGTCTCCAGACAGCTGTTCACGGAAACAGCTGCCGATCTTCTCAAGGCCCGGGCCGCGGTGATGAAACAGGAGCAGAACATCGAGAATGTCCGCATGTCCGTCTGGGCGGATCTGGTAAAAGACATCTGCGACTATGCCTACTACCTCGAAGCAAAAGAAATTCAGGGTACCTATGCCGATACCCTGGAAAAAAAGATTGCCGCGGCCAGAGATGAGCAGACCGTGCGGACCTTGAAGAAGCAATGGTACGGAATGCGCAGGAATGTTCTGGAAGCGGAATCGGCCTTGAACGGTCTTTCCCTTTCGGGACAGGGCCTCTCCGCCGCAGAAATACCGGCCGTGTACCGGGAGCTCATGGATTACACGAAAGATATTGAAAAAAAGCTGCCGGATCCCAAAGGCATGACAGCCGCGGAC
>SPDA01000409.1 GCA_004525155.1 Spirochaetales bacterium | reverse complement strand
TTCGCCTCCTGAGTAATTATTTCGGCTTATTATTACCTCCTCATGTCCTTCCCTTTGACTGGAGCAGTCTGTAAAAGTACTGGAACCGGTTTTTTAGCCATTTGTTATAAAAAAAACGAGTTTACATATAAAATTTTACTTGACAAATATTATTTTACAGGTGAAAATGCTAAGTATATTATTTGGCAAAAAGGGCGGAATTCAGCAGGTTTTTATTATGGAAAGATATGTATTGGGAATTGACAATGGCGGCATGTTCTCTAAGGCAGCCCTCTACAACCTGGAGGGAAAGGAATTAGCCATATCCTCCATAAAAACGACGCTGCTTACACCGGGAGACGGGTTTACCGAACGGAACATGAACGAATTCCGGGAAGCAAACTATAAGGCAATCCGTGATGTTGTATCTGGTTCCGGGACCGCACCGGAACAGATTGCAGGGGTTGCGGTCACAGGCCACGGGAACGGACTTTATCTGACGGGACCTGACGGCAATCCTGCCTGTAACGGTATCATCTCGACGGATTCCAGGGCAAAGGCCCAGGTAAAGAAATGGTATGCTGACGGTACCCATAAAAAAATCTTTCCGAAAACAATGCAGTCCCTGTGGGCCGGCCAGCCGGCGGCGATCCTGGCATGGTTTAAGGAAAACGACAGAAAAGTTATTGACAATACGAAGTGGATATTCATGTGCAAGGATTATATCCGGTATTGCCTGACAGGCGAGGCTTTTGCGGAAATAACCGACATGTCCGGTACGAGCATGATGAATATACAGGACATGGTTTACGATAAAAAGCTGCTCGAGGATTTAGGTCTCGAAGAGATGCTGGACAGGCTTCCTCCCCTGCGCCGGTCCTCCGATGTCTGCGGGTATATTACGAAGGAGGCCGCTGGACTTACCGGTCTCCGTGAGGGAACGCCCGTCGGCGGCGGCATGTTCGATATAGATGCCTGCGCCATTGCCACCGGCGTGACGGACAGCGCCAAGATCTGCGTGGTTGCGGGTACCTGGAGCATAAATGAATACGTGAGCATGGTCCCGGTGATCTCGGAAGATCTGTTCATGGTGTCGGTATTCTGCATGCCCGGCAAATGGCTCGTACTCGAGGGGAGCCCCACTTCCGCAAGCAACCTCGAATGGTTTTTAAGCCGGTTTCTCGGCGAGGAAAACCTCAAAGCGAAGGACCGGGGCGTCTCCGTGTACGACCTTTGCGAGGAAATGGTCGCCGGCGTAAAGCCGGAAGACACGGATATAATTTTTCTGCCCTTCCTGTACGGTTCCAACGTAGGGCCGGACGCAAGCGCCTGTTTTCTGGGGCTTAAAGGGCATCACTCGAAAGCGCAGGTTCTACGCTCGGTATACGAAGGGATTGTATTTTCTCACCTGCAGCACATCGACAAGCTTTTATCGTACCGGGACAGGCCGGACTCCATTTCCATATCTGGAGGCGCTTCCCGGTCCGCTACCTGGGTCCAGATGTTTGCCGACGTGCTGCAGTGCCCCATAGAAGTTACCAGGGGTACCGAACTCGGCACGCTTGGCGCAGCCATGAGCGCCGGAGTCGCTGCGGGCTGTTTCGGTTCTTTTGATGAAGCGGTCAAGGCGATGGTCCACGTGTCCCATGTATGCAGACCGCGCAGGGAATACGGTGAAATGTACGGAAAAAAATACCGGAATTACAGAAAAGCGATAGAACAGCTTAAACCCCTGTGGGAAGATACCGGCTCCCTTGAGAAGGAGAATTGACTTTGACAGGACAGAAGGAAAGACAGGCTTTAAGGACACTCGCGAAACAATGGATGGATTTTGCCGGTTTGCCTGTTATGGGGGAAAGAAGAAGGCAGTGGGAGGCCGTCAAGAACCTGAAGCCCGAGAAGCCCGTTATTCTTGTGGAAACCTGCATGCTGCCGGATTATATAGAAGAAAAAGAAATGGTCTGTGAAGATCCCTATCTGCGCAACGTGGAAAAGTCTCTTTTCGAGATAGTGAGGCATGCCGGGGAAATAGGGGATGACCTGGTGGTGGATCCCTTTTTCCGCATACCCTGGGTAATAAGGATATCGGATTACGGTGTCCCCCTTACGACTCACCACGCCCGGACGTCCTCGGGTAATGATCTCGGCTACTCTTTCAACTTTCCCATCCAGTCCGCGGAAGATGTTTTGAGGCTGAAACTCCGGTCGAGGGCTGTGGACAGGGCGGAGACTTTAAGGCGGCGGGACCTGCTGCAGGATTTGTTCGGCGACATTCTGCCGGTTATTGTCAGCGGTTACGACTACTTCAATCCTGACACGGGGTATTCGCCTTGGCTTGGCAACCTTTACTGCGGACTAACCATGGACCTCTTCAAACTTATCGGAAACGATAATCTTCTTGTCTGGGTATACGATGAGCCGGAACTTATCCACAGGATTATGAAGATCCTGCGGGACGACAGGATCGCTCACTATAAGTGGATGGAAGAGGAAGGTCTCCTCTATGTGAATACCGATACCTGGAACCCATGTCCGGGAAGCTACGGATTTGTTTCAGATTTGCCCGGGAATAATTCCATTACAGGTGCCGGAAACGGCGGAAACGTCCGGCTTACCGATTGCTGGGCCTGGGCTGATTCGCAGGAAACAGAACCGATTTCTCCGTCCATGTTCGGGGAATTTTTCCTGCCTTATATCGCAGAATTGTGCGGGCTCTTCGGCCTGACGTACTACGGCTGCTGTGAAGGCGTGGATGACCGGTTTGAGTACATCCGGAAAGCGGTACCGAACCTGCGGGCCGTGTCTGTTTCCGGCTGGAGCGACCTTTTTAAAACGGCAGAACTTCTCGGCAAAGACTATGTGTACTCCCGGAAACCTGTCCCCGCCTACATAAGCGGAGACTATCCGGACTGGTCGCTTCTCGAAAAAGACGTACGCGACACGGTGACGGCAGCCAAGGGGTGCAGCCTCGAGTTCTGCTACCGTGATATCTATACGATAAACGGAGACAGGGCCCGCCTCCGCCGCTGGGTGGATATGACCCGGGCCCTGGCGGAATCATGATAACTTTTCAGGAGAAGGTGAATGCAGAATTTAAAAGATAAAACAGCCCTTGTTACAGGCGGGTCCCAGGGATACGGCAAGGCTATTGCGCAAAAACTGACAGCAGCGGGGATGAAGGTAATCATAACCGCAAGGAACAGGAGTTCCCTGGAGAAAGCGGCTACGGAAATCGGCTGTGACGGATTTCTCGTGATGGATGTGACATCCCCCGGAGACTGGGAAACC
>SPDA01000621.1 GCA_004525155.1 Spirochaetales bacterium | reverse complement strand
GATGTAGCGGCCGCCGTCCAGTTCGTGATGAATCGGCACGGGAAATTTCAACAGGTCGATTGCATCCCCTTCCAGTTCATTTTCCATGACGGCGCCCGTCCCGACGACCCGGGGTGGAATCGGAGACATGTCTTTCATTCGGGCACGATAGGCCTGCAGCAGATCCATCCGGGAAATTTCACCGCTGACGTCAAGCCCCATCGCCAGCCCGAACCGGCGCGGCGACGCCAGCATGCCGTAAAGGCATTTGAACTCATTCGGATATCCGGGGACCTTGTTAAACAGCAGGGCCGGAGAGTCTACCGGTTTTTCACGATAGACTATCTCCGTAAGAGCGCCCATTTCCTTGTCCCAGTGAAGATGACTGATGGTTTTGAGCTCTCCGAAGGAATCAACGATGGATAAAAATTCTCTCAAGTCATGGTATTTTAGTTTACGGCTCATAAAATTCCTTGGTGCTTCGATTCGCAATTACAATGACGTATTTTGTAAACTGGATTTAAATATACTTCCTTGAAAAAAATCCCCCTTACCCCCTTTAATAAAGGGGGGATTCTTCTCCTCCCTTTCATAAAGGGAGGTTGCCTGCCTGTGCGTGTACGCACGCAGACAGGGAAAGGATTTTAAAACGTTATCGTATTTATGAATATATGTACTTAGCTATTTTTTTGATCAAACTCCGGAGCGTTTTCAAATTGCTCCAGTGTATCCAGGCCCATGTATTTAAACATGCGGCTTTCAGCGGAAATAAATCGCACCGGGTTTTTAGGGTCGGAATTAAAGTGCTGATGGACCGTATTAGGAGGGATGTAAATCGAATCTCCCCGTTCCCATTCCCATTTCGACGGGGTTTCCTGAGCTTTCCAGTAGTAGGCGTCGCCCAGTTCAAAATCGACATCCCAGTGCAACGAGTAACCCTTGCCCTCCAGAATAAACATGTATTCTTCCGCCATGTGGCAATGTTTGCCAGATCGGCTTCCCGCCGGAATCTGTTGCATGCAGATATCGAGCGTATTGGACGCCGTTTCCATTTGTTCATTCACCAGGTGCTTGATATGCCCCTGCGGACAGAGTTCCCAAGGCATCTCATCGGTTGTAACAATGGTCTTTTTTTCTTTTATCTTCTGCTTTTTGACTTCTTCAAGGCGTTCCGTATAATAACTCGCTTCCTTTTTGCGAATGGTTGCGTATTCTTTTTCGCCGTAACTCATCTGTAGCCTCCCGTGGTGGTCATGATTATCGATCAAGTAATACTGGGTTTGAAATCCTCGCAGCCCGGTACCGCTGTTTTGGGCTGGGGCTCCACGACTTCCTGAAAAAGCATATTCATAAAATGATAAAACGGTTTGGTTTTAATGACCAGCATGCGCGCCAGTTTTTCTTTACTGCTATTGAAATGCTGATGCACGGTTGAATTAGGAACAATGGCAATGTCGCCGGCTTTCCAGTCCGCCCGTTTCCCGTCGTGGACGTCGTAGCCCTCGCCATCGAGTATATAAAAAATGGCTTCATTCACATGCCCGTGCTTCTGTGAAACTCCCCCGGGTGTCAAGACAACCATATGGACGAAAATCGACTGGGCAGCTTCAAGAATGGGGCTCAATATGGTACAGTTAAAATATTGCGGGCCTTTTGCAAACTTGAGATCCTTAGCCTTGATGACCCGGGGAACACTGCGCAGCTTTTTGAGCTGTTCCGCCATGCTGTAAGTAAATCCACTGATCGCCCGGACATACAGGCGCTGTTTTTTATATACATTTTGCCCGGGAGCCCAATCTTCACTGAACTCTTGCTTGATATCCTGCTCGGACATTGTGTTGCTCCTTTCTTATATGCTGTTATTTTCCGCCAAAAATAGTTGTGCCCCATTTCTTTAACGTCCTGGCCTTCAGTTCCGGGCTTGATTCCGCTACCGGCGGGAATTTTTTGCGCCACTGGTAGGGCCGGCAGGCATCGATAATCGCTCTTGAATTCAACCCCTTTCGATCCTCGGGAATACGGGGATCCAGCGGCCCGCTCCAGCAGCTTCGAATAATTTCAATGGATTCCGTCGGCTCGGAACGAGATGCAATCGCCCAGAGAACATCAAAGGTATTGGACGGGTCGATATCATCGTCCACCACTATCACGTATCTGCCCAGGTAGGCGCCTGCATGGCACTGGGAAGTAATCATACCGGCCTGGCGGGAGTGCCCCGGATAGGAATTTTTGATGGAGACGATATTAAACATTCTACCGCCCCCGGCCTCATGGCACCAGACCCCT
>SPDA01000196.1 GCA_004525155.1 Spirochaetales bacterium | reverse complement strand
TGCTGCTGACCAAAAATTTTCCCTGGCTTTTCAGGGAAAAGAACATAAGCCTCATCCGGTTCGGCCATGATTTTTTCTGTCTGCGGAATTACAGGTCGGAAGGTTCTTTCAAAAACGTCTGGGAATACAACCTGAAACGGACAAACAATACCGAGCTTCTCGATTATTACAGAAAATTGACATCCATGATCGGTTCCCTGCTGAAAGCGGCTTCGTTTTCACAGTTAAAAACCCGTCTTGTTCAGTTTACAATGGAATTTTTCAACCAGGAAGAATGGGATCCGGAACACAGGCAGGTATTTGAACGGTGCATACGGCTCTGCGACAGCCTTGGTGAGACAGCTGAAGCTCTTCCGGGAATCGAATTGTCCAATCCTTACGCCATATTCCTCCTATGCCTCGACCGGCAGGAATATGTCCGCCAGTCCCGCGGCAGCGGCATCCAGGTCTATCCCTACCGCGTATCTGCCGGAATTTATCCTGCATCCCATTTTATCTTCGGTCTGTCGGCCGGAGACACGAATGTGCGGATGGAAAGGTTTACCTATCTTCGAAGCGATCAGAAAACCGCCGCGGGCCTCGAAGACAGGGACATGACATTTCCGTTTCTTGATGTTTACGGAAGTTCCGGCGAACAGGTGTACTGCTCCTACGGAAGGGAGACACAGTCAGGAGTCAAGCTGCCTCCGGGTTATTTTCTCGATTCTCTTTCAAGGCAGTCCGATCCGGAATGGCCCCTTCGCCGGGAAAGGGAATACTGGGCGGAAAGAATTTCAGATCTTCCGCCGAAACTGTTTCCGGTGCTGAAGAAAGGACTCGGGTTTTATCACGACACCGGATGGAAAAAGACAGGACCCGATCTTTCCGTCGAAGGGTCCGAAAACGCGGACATCGCTCTACTGGCACGAAATGCTCTTGTTGACGGGGAGGGTTATGTACATGTATCGCCCAGCAGCCTGGAACGCTTCAACAGCTGCCCTTTTTCCTGGCTGCTGTCGAGGGTATGCGGATTGGAGGAAGAGGCGGTGCCGGACGAATTTTCAGACCCTGCCATTACCGGAACACTCTATCATCTTGTCATGCGCGATCTGTATGAAACTTTGAAAGAACGATCCGGAATGCTGGAATCGGCACAGCTGGACCGTTACGAAGCCCTGCTCAAAGAGACTTTCCGTGCCACGTTCTCAGACTGGGAAAGATTCAAACCTGTCTTTCCCGAACCCCTGTGGCGGGAGGTCCGGGAGACAATATTGCAGGATACCCTTGCCTGCCTTGAAGCGGAAATAGAAGAGTTCGACGGATACGGCATCTTCAGCACGGAGATGAAACTTGCCTGGAAGGACAGCGTCAAAAACGTGGAATACTCCGGCAAGGTTGACCGGATACTTTCGCACAATGACAGCTTTTACCTCACTGATTACAAAAAAACCCTGCACTTCCGCCAGCGGCAGCTGCAGATACCGGAGGACGGCGGACCGCCTGCGTCATCCCAGATACCTTTTTACCTCTTCCTCATGGAAAAAAACGGATACAGTGCGGAGGGCGCCGGGTATTTCAGCTTTTCC
Organism: Spirochaetales bacterium; assembly: GCA_004525155.1. GTDB lineage: Bacteria > Spirochaetota > Spirochaetia > SPDA01 > SPDA01 > SPDA01. Next base: position 3,735 of record SPDA01000196.1, on the reverse strand, counting down.
GATGGTAAATCCATTCCGGTATATGCCGCACAAACGGATAGAAAGGCCTGGTTTTATCCGGAAACGCTTAAGCCCCTTCTGGAAAGGGTGGAAAAGGATACCCAGAGGCTTATCGATGCGGTTAACAGGGGCAGTTTTCCTGCTGTTCCTTCAGAAGCAGCCTGCAGATATTGCGGGCTTGAACGCTTGTGCAGGAAAAAATTCTCGGTGAGGTGATTTCACTAGTGAAAAAAACCATGGCCCTTACGGATAACCAGCTTAAGGCTGTGCGCAGCGAGAGCAATACAGTCATTACCGCAGGCGCCGGATCCGGAAAAACAACGGTGCTCGCGGAAAGATTTTTCTGGCTGGTAAAAGAAAAGCGGACCCCCCTGGACAGCATTCTGACCCTTACCTTTACCAGAAAGGCAGCCGCCGAAATGTATGAGCGGATTTACCTGAGGCTTTCCCTGGACCTCCGGGAGAATGAGGACGATTTTATCCGTGACCAGATACGTCAGTTCGACAAGTCCCAGATTTCGACCCTGGACAGTTTCTGCCTTACGGTTGCGAAAAATTGTCCGGAAATGTTCGGACTTCCTAAAGGTTTTGCACTCGCGCCTGAAAATGCCGAAGACCTGCTGCGTGAGTTCTGCCTGGAGTTCATCCTTAAACGGCATAAGGAACCGGTGTTTACGGAGCTTATTAAGGGCCGGACCTTCGAGTCGGTACTTACCCAGTTTCTCCTGCCCCTTTCCATGCACTACATCCATCTTGCGGAAGTCAGGGACTTTCCTGCCATGTACCGCAGACAAAGGGAAGTGCTTATAAAAAAGAACGAAGAAGTGACCGGGCAGTTTCTGGAGCTCTGCGCAAAAATTCTCGCTATGCCGGCTGAAGCTTCCAAGGCAATCCGGGACAGCCGGGACCTCATAACGGCCTTCCTCCCGTCGATTGATGCCCTAATCCTTGAAGAAGGATACAATTATCTGAAACTTAAAAAACCCGGCGGCAGAACGAACGCGGCCCTTGACGAATTTAAAGGTGTAATCGACAGCTACAATGCCTGCCTTAAAGAACTCGAATCCTTACGAAAAACACTGGCCTCCGGAGACAGCCTTAAAGGTTTTTTCCTCCTCCTCGCCGAATTCCAGGAAGCCTGCCTTAAGGAAAAACGCCGGCAGGGCCTGGTAACTTTTCAGGATCTGCAGGAAATGGCCGTAATGGTGCTGAAAAAAAACCGGGAACTGAGAAGCCATTATAAAAAGACATTTCAATACATTCTCATAGACGAGTTTCAGGACAACAACGATTTACAGAAACGTCTCCTCTTTCTTCTGGCGGAAAAACCGGAACTTTTCAAAGAAGATCCGGGACCGGAAGACCTGTCGGAGGGAAAGCTCTTTTTCGTCGGCGATGAAAAGCAGTCGATTTATCAATTCCGCGGGGCGGATGTCAGTGTTTTTAAAAGCCTGGGCAGGGAAATCGGCGCGGCCGGAGGTTTGTCCCTGCCGCTTTCAGTCAATTACCGGAGCGAGCCCGGTATAATCGATTTCGTGAACCGTCTTTTCCGGAATATTCTAGGGGAGAGCAGCGCCCCCTACGAGGCTTCATTTATTCCCCTCGAACCCTCACATGCAAGGCTTGCCGGTAAGCCGGAAATACGGCTGCTCTTCAAGCCCTACAACAAGGAAAAAAGCGCCGATGTCCTAACCTCTGACGAGACCGAGGCCTATACAGTCGCCAAACTTATTCATGATGAGGTAACAAACAAAACCCTGCCGGTCCGGGACAATGAGACAATCCGTCCCGCGGAATACCCGGACTTCGCGCTGCTCATGCGTTCCACAAGCAGCCAGGTAATCTATGAACGCATGTTCCGTAAATTCGGCATTCCCTATACCACGCAGCAGGCGCGCACCCTTTTTCTCGAGGCACCTTTCAATGACATGTACAACATCCTCCGGATTGCGGTTTATCCCGGCGACCGGGCATCCTACGCCGCGTTTCTCCGTTCTCCCTTCGCGGGAGTTTCCGACGCAGGTATCGTCAAAATCCTTGCTGCCCGTGAAGAGACTGCCTTTGCCGGGCGGGCGGAGGACTGGGGCCTAACCCCGGAAGATAGGCTGAAATTCGAAAAAGGAATGGAATTGTTCGAATCCGCCTCCGCCCTGGCGGATAAGATTACACTGAAGGAGCTTGTTTTTCATCTCTGGTATACCCGGGGTTACCGGTACCATCTTCTCAAAAATGAATCGAGCCACCCCTACCTCGACTATTACGACTATCTCTCCCTGCTCGCAGAAAAAGCGGACGATAACGGACTCTGCACCGCAGGATTTCTCGATTTTCTGCAGGAAAATCTGGGCAAATACGAGAGGCTCGAGGACCTGGAACCCTTGAAGGAGGCCAGCCAGGGTGTTCGGATTATGAGCATACACAGGGCAAAGGGTCTTCAGTTTCCGGTCGTCATCCTTGCAAATACGGGGAACATGGGGAGAAATGAGAACAGGGCAAAAGCTCCTTTTTACATTTCCCGGGATCTCGGACTGACTATCCAGCCGGATAAACGCGAAAATTATTTTTACCTGCTCTGCGAACGGGAGGCGGAAGAAAAGGAAACAGCGGAGATTAAAAGGCTGTTGTACGTTGCCCTGACCAGGACCCAGTTTCATCTTTTTATAAGCGGATGCCATAATTCGAAAAACCGCAATGATGAATCCTGCCACATTAACATGATCGCCGGGGCTCTCGGCTTAATCCTTGAACCGGGTTTCGCCCGGGACCGGCAGGATTCAGGATATACCCTTTCCGAGATAGGGGACATTCCCTCCGGATCCCTCGCCCGGGTCCGCACGTCCTACGCTGCGCCTGACATAGAAAGGCTTCTGCCCCTCTATGAAAAAAAACCCGTATTTTCCTGGGTTGTTCCCGGCCCGGACGCAACAGCCACCTCCCTGAACTTGAGCTACCTGGATGAAAACGCCGGGGAACCGTCTTCCGGCGACGCTTCGGAAGCGGAAGCCTTCGGCAATCTCTGCCATTTCATCATGGAAAAGCTCCTGCATAACAGTTACGAGCCCGCAGGTGTACCGGAAAACCTGCTCGCGCCTTTTTCAAAAGCCCGGGGGGAAAAGCTTCTTGCCGAAGCGGAGACGCTCTGCAGGCGAGCCGCCGGTTCAACGTTAAAAGACCTCCTGGACCGGTCGGTTTCTGCGGAAACGGAAGTGCCTTTTCTCTATTGCCATAGAGGAGGCGCGCGGCCGGTATTCATAAACGGGAGAATGGACCTTCTTGTTGAAACAGCTGAAGAGGTCTGTGTCATCGATTACAAGACGGATAAAATCATTCACCGGGGCGCCTACGATATGCAATTGTCCGTCTACGCGGCGGCCGCCGGGGACCTGTGCGCGAAGCCCGCAAAAGCCTTCCTCTGTTATCTGCGCAGCGGCGAGCTTGTGCCCATCGGGTTGAAAGATCCGGCCGCGTGGTTTTCCGGAAAGGCCGGAACATGAAACTGAAAGGAGCGTATGAGGAAGCTGTCATATTTTCGGACACCGTTGAAGAGGAGGCGCTTAGGCAAATTCGGACGCTCCTCGATCATCCTGCGTCCGGAAACTCGCATGTCCGCATTATGCCGGATTGTCATGCGGGCGCGGGCTGCGTCATAGGTTATACCGCGCGGCTTAATGATACGGTCATCCCCAACCTCATCGGCGTTGATATCGGCTGCGGGGTCTGCACATGGAACCTAGG
>SPDA01000638.1 GCA_004525155.1 Spirochaetales bacterium | reverse complement strand
TTAAGAAAAACATCCCTGCCGGCGGTTATATCAAAATCCCACGCGGCCGCTTTCCGGGCTGCCTCCTGCAGCCTGCTCAAAGGGGGAACCATCGGGTTATCAGGATCACCGTTCACAAGCCGTTTCAGTTCCCGCACGGCTGCTTCCATGCTTCCTTCCATCCCGAAGTCGCGGGCCGCGGCAAGGTAATTTGCAAGCAGCTGTTCCCCGCTTTCAGTTTCCGGCTCCGCAGAGAACCCCAGGAGGTCCATAAGGCCCCGGCAGGAATCAGCCAGCTTTTCCCTGAAGTAATCCGGGTTTTGAGTGGTGTATAAATCAAAGGCAGCCTGGTACGCGGACCTGTTATCCTCGAGCCGCTGCTGAAGAGCAAGCAGTTCCTGCCTTGCCCCATCCAGCGCCTGCCTGGAGGCGGTTAGTTCATCTCCCCTGGCCTCGAGACTGCGGACGGCCTGTTCATAGATCTCCTGCGCAAGCACGCAGGCTGAAAAGGCTTCTTCGTAATCTTTTCCGGTTTCAGCTTCTGTTTTCCTGCCGGAGCTGTCATCCGCGGCGTAGTCGTAGACGGTCCTGGCCAGGTCGACCTGTTTCTCCCAGTAACTCTCCAGGGACCTGGCCTTGATGAGCTCAATCTGGTAATCGGAAAGGAACACTCCTTCCCAGGAGCCTGAAAGAATCTCCATCCAGGGGAGTGAAGGATTTTCTCCGGCAATACCCGTAAGAGCGAGGCCGCAGGTCTCGGCCAGTTCTTTTTCCGCTGCTGCCGCGTAATCCCGGTATGTGTCGAAGACTTCCTGCCAATACAGGGTTTCCGAAAGGGCAGTATTTCCCGCGGCCCGGGCTAAAGCCTGTGTGAAGAAACCGGATCCGAGATCCTTCACTGTCTCAAGTTCTGCAGGGCTGAGCATGTTCATCCGTCCGGCCCGGACCGTGTCCTCGCTGAAGGCGGCAAAAGCGGCAAGCCAATCCTCAACGGAGGGATTTTCACCGTAATCACCCTGAAGTATCGTCAGACTTTGCCTCGCAAATTCGCCGGCCAGGGACAGGAGCTGTTTTTCCCGCTCCAGCGCTGCGCTGCGGGCCAGCAGTGCATCCAGCTGCCCGGATAGTTTCCCCCTGGTTTCAGGATTCGTTTCAAGGGCGATTTTTTCCGCGAGCTCTTCCGCCTCTTCCCCGTAACGGCTTAGGTCCGTTTCAATCGCCCGGGTGCTGCTGCTGCGGTATTCGTCGATGTAGGAACAAAGAAGATTGTCCATTAGGTTCCTGCATTCATCCGTATTGAACCGGACAGGCTGCATCCCCGGGACTGCCGGCAGCCTTTCCGCCCAGTATTCGCCCGTGGTTTGCGCGGTTCCCATTACAGCCCTGGACTGGGCAAACATGTCCACGAGGCTGTTTACCCGGTTACTCATGGAGCCTGCCTGTTCTGAGACGGAACGCTCCAGTTCCCTCCTGGCCTCGCCAATGGCAGCAGCAAGCTCGTCCTCTTTCCTGGTCCATTGGGCTTCCCCGTTTTCGAGCAGACGGTTTAGGTCCTTCTCCCAGAGCTTTTTCGCTTCCATTAGGCGGGCGTAAGCTCCACTCCAGGCCTCTTCTGTCTCCCTGAAGGATCTGCCCGCCTCCTGTTCCCACCGTACCCTTTCCGCGAGCAGGGTTTCCTCCGTTCGCCGGAAGAGTTCGAGCCCTCTGTCGAATTCCCTGCGGAAACTTTCCCTCCATGACGCCGGATCGATGACAATGCCTTCAGCGTTATCCGGCGCTGTTGGCGCCTCGAGACCCGCGCGCAGATTGTCGAGGCTTTTTTCCAGGCCCGTGCTCATTTCCTCGATGAGAGAGGCCGTGACTGAGGAAGCGGTTCCAGCCTCGGTTTTTTTCCTTAAGGAAAAACTGTCCTTTAGGCGTTTTCCCGCAAACCTGCTTTCACCTGCCAAGAATAGGACCGCGAGCTCCCGCCTGAACCCTTCCCTGCAGGTATTGAAACTTAATCCGCAGGCTGAGGCGAAGGTTTCATCATCCCTTTGGTTGCTGACAGCAGCCAGTTCCGGGGGCGGCATGAGAACCCTTTCCTCCCAGATTTTGAGGATTTCTCCGGCCCTGGCCGTGACCCTGGTTTTCCAGAGATCCCGGTCACCGCTAAATCCTTCTTCGCCCTTCATAACCGGATCCCCGGCCTGATCCTTGAGGATAGTTCCTTCAGGTCCTGTTTCGTAGAGCA
>SPDA01000635.1 GCA_004525155.1 Spirochaetales bacterium | reverse complement strand
CTTGAGCGCTTCGGCAATACCGAGGGCCTGGGAAGAGTCGTCAGCGGCGCAGATGCCTTTAAGGTCTTTGCCGAACCTGGTGAGCCAGTCGGATACGAGCTGCATGGTCTTGTCTGCTTCGAAACCGGGCGCCTGGGCATCAAGAGTCACGATGTTCGGAGCGTATCCTGCGAGTTCGGATCTCGGACCCCAGTAACGGGCGAAATAGGGCGAGCCGCCGGGGGCATGCTGCACATATGCAACGCCGATTTTCTCGGTCTTGCCGTACTTGGCAGTAAGTTTATCCGCCCAGGCTCTGGACATCATGCGGAACTGGCCGAAATCGTCCGGACCTGTCCAGGAAATGATGTAATTATGGGCTTCTCTTGCAACAGTCATGTTCGCAAGAATAAGGGGGATTCCAGCCTGGTTGATCTTTCTTGCCTGCTGGGTCGATGTCTTCGCATCCAGCGCAAAAACGATAATCATATCAGGTCTTTCGTTGATTGCCTGATCGATCATCTGGTTCTGAACGGCCAGGTCCCAGTTGGGAGATAAAACCTTCAGGTCCATCTTGTAGGCGTCTGCAACCTTTTTGGCGCCCAGTGAACAGGCGGTGGTCCAGGGGTGGTCGCCGTGCACAATCAGGATAACACGTTTGCCAATGGCGCCGTCCGCGGGCGACTTGGGTATATTTTCCTTTTTTGAATCGTACCCGGAAAATTCGAGATCGTACCAGTGCAGAGGGTCGGCTTCCGGCAGAGCGTCGGGATTGGCCGGTCTCTGGGGGATGGTCCTTTTTTCCTGCGTTAAAATTAAAAGCGGCTGACCGTCAGCGGCTTTAAGCCCGGAGACATCAATCTTGAGCGATTCTTCGAGATTTGACGACTTGGAAACTCCGGTTGCAGCTCCTTCCTCTTTTCCGCCGGCCGCGAATACTGCTCCGACGATGACAAGGGACAGTGCCAGCAGGAGTACCAGACTAGCAATTTTCTTCATGTTCTCTTCCTCCATTAGGATATTTTTTTTGTGTGCCTTTCGGTCGCACATTGTTCACAATAATAAAACGTGGCTTTCTTGCTTAACGCGATAGCTTTCCTTTTTCCAGTTCAGCCACAAGCTCGGGACGCTGCCCTACCACTTTCTCGTGCCTGAACACGGTAAAGGCCTCGTACAGGATAACGAAGGCAAGTATCAATCCTGCTATGAAAATCTTCACCTCATTCCCCAGGCCGAAGAGCACTATTCCCTGATACAGCACTTCCAGGGTCAGGATGGCGACAAAACTTTTCAAGATGCCGCCTTTACCGCCGCTCATGGCGGTGCCGCCGATTATGGTTGCGGATATGACATACATGAGTGAAGTCTCTCCGAGTTTTAACGTGGTTGCCGCCTGTTCCATGGCGAAAAACACGCCCCCTATGGCGGCAAGTGTGCCGGAGAGGATGAAGGCAATTATGGTATACCGGTCCGTGTTGATGCCCGCAAGCCAGGCAGTCATGCGGTTGCCGCCTACCATGTAGAAGTTTCTGCCAATCCTGGTCTTCTGCATGAAAACGGTAAACAGTGCTACCAGCACCAGGGTAATGAGCACCCGGGGCGTTACCAGCGGGAATATCATCTTCGTGAGAAAATCGGAAACAGCGAAGGCATCCGGCGTGCTTAACGCGATGGTATTACCGCCGGTCCCCGTGTATATGGCGCCCTGCAGAAGGGTCATCATTCCCAGCGTTACGATAAAGCTGTTTATTTTTGCCTTGGCAACGAGCAGCCCGTTGATTAGACCGATGCCGGCGCCGGCGATGACAGCCAGAGGCACGCTCACACCAAAACCCAGGGCTGTTTTAAGGCCGAGGGCCACTACCGCGGAAAAGGTGATGACCGTGCCGATGGAAAGGTCAAGCTGGCCGCAGATCATCACGATGGTGAAACCTATGGCCACCGCGCCGTTCATGGCCACGGTACGCATGATGCTTGTCAGATTGTACGAATTGAAAAACCTCGGCGCGAAAACGCTCATGAACAGAAAAACCACGCCGAAGAGCAGAAAAATCCTGTATTTGTCGACCCACGAGGTTACCGAACTTTTTCCTATGCTACGCATCGTCCCTCCCGAGGGAACGCAGGGACTTCGCCTGGAACCCGACTACAATGATGAATATGGCGCCCCGTATAATGTCCTGTGAAAAGGTGCCGATTCCTATAAGGGTCATGATGTTGTTGAGTATTCCGATAATG